>NZ_RAWN01000250.1:0-11830 GCF_003668895.1 Corallococcus sp. AB045 | reverse complement strand
GGGGGTGGAGGTGGGGCAGGCGGCGGTGGTGGCCTTCCTGGTTCCCGTGCTGCGAATCGTTCAGCGCAGGCCCCAGTTGCACTCGAAGGTTGTGCGCCTGTCATCCATCTGCCTCGTGGGAGTGGGGCTTTATTGGATGGTTGCTCGCGCGGTCGGTTGAATTGCACCAACAGCGTCCCTAGCTTGCGTCTCACGAGGGTGGGGGAGGGACGCTGATGGGAGCGAGGCATACCCGGCTGGCAGCCGCACTGGCCGCCGCGTGGGAAGCAGAAGTGGTGTCGGCCCGTCGTATGACGGGGCTGGCGGAGCGCATGAACGACGCGCGAGTCCGGGCGCGCCTGATGGTGCTGGCCGCCTTCTGCCGCGCCCATGCATCACGGCTCCTGGCCCGTCTGGCGGCGCTGGGGCGCGGACCGCTGCCGGTGCCTCCAGAAGAAATCGATCTGGATCCGGACACGGTGCTGGAGCTGCGCCGGGAGGGGGCCTTCGCCCGCGCTTCGGCCGCTCGCTACGAGACAACCGCGGAGATGGCGCGCCAGCACGCGGACCTGTCCTCCGCCTGGGTGTGCGAGCTGAACCGGACCGAGGAGCAGGACCGCGCCCGGGAGCTGCTCGCCCTGGCGGAAGGCGCCCTGGCGGCGGTGCGGCGGGGCGAGTCCCAGGCCGTCGCGGCTCCCGCGGATTCCTGAGGCCAAAGCCCGGGGCCGAGCGCTCGGAATGCGCTCGGCCGGTGACAGTCCTGGCGTCTTGGGCGTATGAATCCGCCCATGGCGAAGGAGAGCTACAACGATCTCATCTTCCAGCTCGGCGACCTGGCCCGGGACGTCCTCCCGGGCAAGCCGAACTGCCCCCGCTCCATGGAACGCGTCTACCGCGCCGAAGAGGTGCTGGAGGCGCGCCGGGACGAGCTGGCGGCGCTGGAAGCGGAGATGAACGACGAGGACGTGGCCTATCAGGACT
Organism: Corallococcus sp. AB045; assembly: GCF_003668895.1. Classification (NCBI taxonomy): domain Bacteria; kingdom Pseudomonadati; phylum Myxococcota; class Myxococcia; order Myxococcales; family Myxococcaceae; genus Corallococcus; species Corallococcus sp. AB045. The sequence continues at coordinate 10,870 of NZ_RAWN01000250.1, read as the reverse complement.
TCCTGGCGCAGCACGAAGACGAGTGCGGCGCCCAGAAGGCGATCACCGGCAAGTTCCAGAAGGCCGTGACGGCGGTGGAAGGCAAGGTGAAGGGGCTGCGCAAGACGCTGGCCACCCGCCGCGCCGACCTGCGCTACGCCATCGTGGGCCTGAAGAAGCTGGAGGCGAAGCTCGCGGACCTGGAGATGACCACCCAGGATCCGGTGAAGCTGGACGCCGCCAAGCAGAACCTCAAGAAGAACCGCATCGCCCAGATGCGCCTGGCGCGCGAGGTGGAGGACTGGGAGGCCCAGCTGGCGGCCTCCCTCACGCCCACCCCCGGCCAGCCCGGCGCGGCCGGCATCCTGGCGCACAAGCGCCTGATCGAGCTGGAGGACGCCGCGGAGGAGCAGAAGCAGCAGCACGACGCCCGCATGGCGGAACTCGACCAGGCCATCGCCACCAAGGAGGAGGAGATCAAGGGGGCGGAAGATTATCTGGATCAGGCCCTGTTCCTCCTCGGCGAAGAGGTGTATGCCCAGCGCATAGCGGACGGGCAGCTCAACCCCTTCTACCCGCGGTTGGATGTCGCGCAGTGAGGGGTACGCCCACCCTTGGTGCTTGACGTAGGGGACGTGTTTGCTATCTTGCGCCGCTTCCTGGCGGCCGCGGGTACGCGTGTAGGCCAGTTCATTGAATTCATTGGGCTTTCAGCGCCACGGGCGCTCGCTGTGAGGACGACGTGAAGGGTCTGATTGGCAAGAAGATCGGCATGACCCAGGTGTTCAACGACGAGGGCAACCTCGTTCCGGTGACGGTCATCGACGTCAACACCTGTCTGGTGGTCGGCAAGCGCACCCCGGAGAAGGATGAGTACTCCGCGGTGACCGTGGGCTTCGGCGAAATCCGCGAGAAGCTCCTGAACAAGCCGGAGCTCGGCTTCTTCAAGAAGGCCAGCGCCACGCCGCGCCGCCACCTGCGTGAGTTCCGCGTCACGGCCGAGGAGGCCGCGGGCTTCAACGTGGGCGACGCCATCAAGGCGGACATGTTCACCAAGGGCGAGCTGGTGGACGTCACCGGCGTGACCAAGGGCCGCGGCTTCTCCGGCGTCATGCGCCGCTGGAGCTTCAAGGGTTCGCAGACCAAGACCCACGGTACGCACGAGTATCAGCGTCACCCGGGCGCCATCGGTCAGCGTAAGACGCCGGGCCGTACGTACCCGAACAAGAAGATGCCGGGTCACTACGGCGTCGATCGCGTCACCACGCAGAACCTGACCGTGGTGGACGTGGACGTGGAGAAGGGGCTGGTGCTCGTGAAGGGTGCGGTCGCCGGCCACAACGACGGCATCGTCATCGTGCGCCCCTCCATCAAGGTGGCCATGCGCGCGCAGCACAAGGCCGCGCGCTAGTTCGCAGCCACTGACGCCGGGGCGCTTCACCGCGCCCCGTCCGACGCCCCGCTTCCGGCACCTTCGGGTCGCCGGGCGGGGCGTTCGTCGTTTCCAGGCGCGGTGTGCGCGCGTGCGCGCGGGGCGGGAGGCCTCGCATCCGTGCGGAAACGTTGAGTGCTGGTCGCCCTGGGGGCAAAGGGCGAAAACTTTACCGACTGCCGCTGGGATCCGCTTGCGGTGAATGGGCGCCGTGCTCACATCGCTGTCCCACGCCGGAGCCTCGCCGTCCAAGCAGACGGGTTGCCATCCGGATCACCCAACGGCCCACCCCCGGGCCGGGCAGGAGATATGAACGCACGCACGCTTCGCGTCTTCGCCGCGCTGAGCCTCTCGCTGACGGCACTCGGCGCCGCCGCACAGGAAGACGGCGTCCTGGACTCGGCGGTCGTCCGCAACCGGCTCTACAAGCCCGCGGGCCATCCGGAGCTGTCCCTGTCCGTGGGCCTGCCAGTGCAGACGCACCTGACGGCGCACTACTTCTTCGACGTCGGGCTGGCCTACAACCTGTTCGACACGTTCGCGCTGGAGGCGCGCGCGGGCTACGCCGTCAGCCGCCAGACGGGCCTGGCGCGCTCCATCTCCGAGTCCTTCCTGGACCGCGAGGACAAGCGCGTCACGGACGAGCTGGAGGACATGTGGCGGATGAACCTGCACGGCGTCGTCGGCGCGCGGTGGGCGCCCATCTACGGGAAGATCAGCCTCGTCGCGGACATCCCGGTGCACTTCCAGACGTACCTCTGGGCGGGTGGTGGCCTCACCAACCTGAAGCGCCAGTCCGTCATCCAGTGCAGCCAGGTCGTGGACCGGGCCGCGGGCGTCTGTGACAACCGCACGGCCGTGGATGACCGGGGCAGCGCCACGGAGAACTACTGGGTGAAGGAGTCGCGCGTGGCGCCGGTGGTGTCCGCCGCGCTGGGCTTCCGCTTCTTCATCAAGGAGCAGCACGGCATCCGGCTGGAGCTGCGCGACTGGATCTTCAAGGACAGCTACCGCGTGAACCTGCTGCGCGACGACTGGGAGGCTGGCCGGACCACCGGTGAGCCCGCCGGCAGCCCAGGCCTCACGCACCTGGTGCAGTTCGACCTCGGCTACACCTTCTCCTTCTGACCCATTCCTATGCGACCCTTCCGATCCATCGCGCTCCTCGTCGCCGCGGTGCCTGCCCTCGCGTTCGCGCAAGGCGCCGCTCCGGCGCAGCCGCCGGCCGCTCCGGGGCCGGATGCGACCGCGCCGGCCTCTCCTTCACCGGCCGAACCGCCGGAGCGCCAGCGCACCGAGCGCGACGCGCCGGCCGTGCCCCAGTCCATTCCTGAAGCCGCGCCGGCCACTCCGTCCGCGCCCGCCGTCACCGACGAGGACGCCGCGGATGGCGCTCCGTCCAGTGCGCAAGCTTCGGCCACGCCGCCCACGGACGCGCCGGTGCTGGACACCGGTGAAGCGCCGCGCACCACGGACGCGCAGCAGCAGCGGCTGGTGAACGGCGCGCCGCTCTACAACCCGAACGTCAACGTCCACATCGTCCAGAAGAAGCGCTTCGCGGACGAGGGCAAGCACGAGTTGGTGCTGTACCCCGCCGCCGTGCAGGTGAACGGCAAGTTCACCAACCACGTGGGCACCGCGCTGAATTACGTCTACCACCTGCAGGAGAACTTCGCCCTCCAGGTGGGCGGCCAGTACAACTGGTACTCCGACGAGAGCAACTTCAACCTGGAGCTCATCGACAAGGTGCGCGAGCAGGCGCAGGCCGCGTCGTCGCTCCTGCTCCAGTGGGGCGCGCACGCGGGCGTGGAGGTGACGCCGCTCTACGGCAAGTTCGCCTTCTTCAACAACTCGCTGGCGCAGTTCAGCCTGGTGCTCAGCGGCGGCGCGGGCATCGGCAAGACGCGCCACCTCATCCGCCCGGAGGTGGCGAACGAGGTGGACGGGCAGACGTACCAGGTGCCCGCGCGCTTCGGCGACACGGGCAACAAGTTCCTGGGTGAAGTGGGCGGCGGCTTCCGCGTGCAGTTCGGTGAGCACTACGCCCTCCGCCTGGAGGTGCGCGACCTCATCTACACCGCGCGCGTGGACAAGGTGGACGGCTGCAACCTGGCGGACTTCGAGGCGCTGGAGGCCGCGCGTGCCGCCAACCAGCCCTTCGACGGCCTCAACCTGAGCGGCAGCTGCAAGGTGGCGAAGTTCGACGGCGTGGACCCGAAGACGAAGAAGAACTACCGCGAGGACATCATCCTCGGGAGGGACCTCGTCGCCGAGCCTTCGTCGGACGTCCTCAACAACGTCAGCTTCTACGCTGGCTTCTCGGTGCTCTTCTAACCATGTCCCGACTGCTCCGACTCCTCGTCGTCCTCGGGCCCCTCGCCGTGCCCTCGGTGGCCCTCGCCCAGCAGGACGTGGGCACCTACAACCGCGCGCTGTCCGCCTTCAACGAAGGCAAGCTCGACACCGCCGCCCCCCTCTTCGCGCGGCTGGCGGAAGGGGAGGACGCGGACCTGAAGGGCAAGTCCGAGTTCTACCTGGCGCAGACCTTCGCCAAGAAGGACCTGCCCGTCGCGGCCTTCATCTCCTACGCGGCCATCGTCAACGCCGGCCCCAAGCACCCCTCGTACCTCAAGGCCATCGAGGGGCTGGTGGACATGCAGCAGCGGCTGGATGAGCAGAACCTCATCCCCAGCATCCTGAACCAGGCCTACACCGACGAGGTGCGCGACCAGTGGGTCACGCTGCCCAAGGAGGTGCTCGCGCGCATCAACTACCTGGTCGGCACCGCCAGCCAGCGCCGCATGCGCTTCGAGGAGTCCCGCTCGCTCTTGGAGGCCGTGCCCGCCGACAGCCGCGTCTACGCGAAGGCCCGCTACCTGTTGGGCACCGTGCTCGCGGACCCTCGCTTCCCGGGGCGTCCCGGGGAAGGGGAGACGCTGGACAAGGAGGCCATCGCCGCGTTCCAGGCCGTGCTCCACACGAAGGAGCCGCAGGTGGAGCTGCCGGAGACGCGCGAGCTGGCGCTGCTGGCGCTGGGCCGCGTGCACTACCGCCGCGGTGAGTACGCGGACGCGGTGAAGGCGTACGAAGGTGTGCCCCGCTACGCGCGCTTCTGGGACCAGGCCCTGTTCGAGAACGGCTTCGCCCGCTTCCAGAACGAGGACTTCGGCGGCGCGCTGGGCAGCCTCCAGGCGCTGCACGCGCCGCAGTTCGAGGGCGCCTTCCAGCCCGAGTCGTGGATCCTCAAGGCCACCGTCTATTACTACTCGTGCCTCTACGACGAGGTGAAGACGACGCTCGCCGCGTTCGACGAGCGCTACGGCCCCATGGCCAAGCAGCTGGAGCCCTTCACCGGCGAGGACGTGGCGCCCATCAACGCCTTCAACCTGGTGGCCTCCGAGAACCGCCGCCTGCCGCGCGCCGTCTACCTGTGGATCCGCAACAACGAGCGCATCCGTGAAGTGATGCGGACCCTGTCGCGCGTGGACCAGGAGAAGCGCGCCATCAGTGAAGGCCCGTGGCGCGGGACGCCGTTCGCCGCGCAGACGGTGGCGTCGCTGGAGGACATCCGCACCACGCTGCTCCAGGTGGGCGGCACGCTGGCGAAGAACCGCATCAAGGAGGCCGCGGACAACCTCCGCACCTTCTCCGACCAGGCGGAGATCATCCGCGTGCAGACGGCGCTGGATGAGAAGGACCTCTTCTCCGAGGGCGTGGACCAGAAGGCGCTGCTCTCCCGCCAGTCGCTCTACCGCCCGAAGATGCCCGGCGCGGCGTGGAACTACTGGCGCTTCCAGGGCGAGTTCTGGATCGACGAGATTGGCTACTATCAGTACACGCTCAAGCGGGGCTGCCCCGCTCGCCAGGAGAAGTAGGCAAGTAGGAGCCGGGCGCACCCGGCCGCCGTGAGAAGCACCCCAAGAGGCCCCGCCACCGTGCGTTTGTCACGGGGGACGGGGCCTCTTCGCGTGATGTTGAGTCCTGGAAGGTGGCTCGGCGTGATCGCGTACGCCGGGGCACAAGGCACGTTCCGGGCCACTTCTCAATCTGGGTACCCGCGTCTACTTTCCGTCGTCCCTCCCAATTGGGCAGAAGTTTTCCCAGGCAGGCGAGGCGCGGTTCTCCAGGAGCTCGCATGAAGGTGGTTCTTCGGTTCGGTGCACTGGCGGTGGGCGTCGCGCTCGCGGCCGGTGGGGTGGGGGAGGCGGCGGAGGAGACGGCACCGCCGCGGAAGGTGGCGACGAAGAAGTCCTCTTCGAAGGCCGCGGCCAGGAAGGCCGAGGCCGCGAGCAAGAAGGACAAGGAGGCGGAGAAGAAGGCGGAGCTGCCGCCCGGCGTCGCTCCCCAGGACATGCGCAAGGGCCCGGCGCGGGTGAAGCCCGCCACGGCCAAGTTCGCGGACATGCCGCGCATCGCGGACTCCAAGAAGGACGCGCTCGCGGACAAGAAGCGCGACGAGGCCATTGAAGGCTTCAAGCGCCTCATCCCCAAGCTGCAGGAGACCTCCACGCAGAAGGCGGAGATGCAGTACCGCCTGTCGGAGCTCTACTGGGAGAAGTCCAAGTACCTCTACCAGCTGGAGATGGAGAAGTTCCTCACGGCGGAGAAGGCCTACGACGCCGCCGTGGCGCGCGGTGAGAAGGCCACCGCGCCGGAGCAGGACCACCGCGACTCCGAGCGCTACCGCGCGGAGACGATGCGCATCTACGAGGCCATCCTCAGCGAGTACCCGGACTACCCGGCCCGCGACGAGGTCCTCTTCTCCCTGGGCTACAACCTCTACGATCTCAACCGCCGCGAGGACGCGGTGGCGCGCTACGAGGAGCTGATCCGCGACTTCCCGAAGTCGCAGTTCGTCCCGGACGCGTACATCCAGCTGGGCAACCACTACTTCGAGAACAACAAGCTCGCGCCCGCGAAGGAGAACTACGAGAAGGCGCGCGCCTCTGGCGTGCCGAAAATCTACGCCTACGCCACCTACAAGCTGTCCTGGTGTGACTTCAACGCGGGCGACCTGGACGCGGGCCTGAAGAAGCTGCACGAGGTGGTGGACTACGCCAGCCAGCGCGGCGAGGAGCTGGGCGACCTGCGCACGGAGGCCCTCAACGACCTCACCGTGTTCTACGTCCAGTTGGATCAGCCGAAGGAGGCGCTCGCCTACTTCAAGCAGAAGGCTCCGCCGAAGCGCCAGGGCCGGCTGCTCGCGAAGACGGCCGCGGGCCTGGTGGACGCGGGCCACTTCGACAGCGCCATCCTGGTGTACCGCACGCTCATCGACGATTCGCCCATGGGCGCGAACGCGCCGGAGTACCAGCAGGCGGTGGTGCGGGCGTTCGAAGGCCTGCGTCAGCGCCAGCAGGTCCGCAAGGAGATGAAGCGGATGGTGGACCTCTACCGCCCGGGTGGCGAGTGGTGGACCGCCAACGCCAGCAACGCGGGCGTGCTGCGCAACGCCTTCAGCGTGACCGAAGAGGCCATGCGCGTGATGGTCACCGAGTACCACCAGGAGGCGCAGAAGACGCGCCAGGTGGAGACCTACCGGCTCGCGCGCGACATCTACAAGCAGTACGTGGACGCGTTCGCCTCCAGCGACAACCCGGAGTTCGTGGCGGACTCCGCCTTCAACATCCGCTTCTTCTACGCCGAAATCCTCTGGGCCCTGGAGGAGTGGGAGGCGGCCGCCGGTGAGTACGACGCCGTGGTGGCGTTCAAGATCCCGGACCGCGACTCCGCGAAGGAGGTCTCCAACGAGGCCTACCGCAAGAGCGCCTCGTACAACGCGGTGCTCGCCTACGACAAGCTCGTCAAGATCGAGCGCGGCCAGCTCTCCAAGAGCGACCTGAAGGACGGCCAGAAGGTCGACGAGAAGAAGGACAAGGGCGACGTCGCCAAGCAGAAGCTGGTGAAGCGCGACGCCAAGGAGCAGGCCGAGCAGCCGCTCACGAAGTTCGAGGACCGGCTGGTCGCCGCGTGCGACACGTACAACACCCTCTACCCGGGCAACCAGGATGAGATCGACCTGCGCTACCAGGCCGCCGTCATCCTCTACGACCGCGCGCACTTCGTGGACGCGGCCCGCCGCTTCGGGGAGATCATCGAGAAGTTCCCGGAGGAGCGCCGCTCGCGCGACGCCGCGGACCTGACCATGTACGTGCTGGAGAGCCGCGAGGAGTGGCAGGAGCTCAACACGCTCTCGCGCAAGTTCCTGGGCAACAAGAAGCTGTCCAAGCCCGGCTCCGACTTCGCCCTGCGCGTGGCCCGCGTGGTGGAGGGCAGCCAGTACAAGTACGTGGATGAGGTCATCTACAAGAAGGAGAAGAACCCGGCGAAGGCCGCCGAGGAGTTCCTCACCTTCGTGACGGAGTTCCCCAAGTCGGAGAACGCGGACCGCGCGCTCACCTACGCGATGGTCATCGCGCAGGAGGCCGGTGAGGTGGACAAGGGCATCACCGCCGGCGAGCGCGTCCTCAAGGAGTACCCGAACAGCAGCTTCGAACTGCAGACGCGCTACACGCTGTCCGGCCTCTACGAGAAGGTCGCCGAGTTCAAGAAGGCCGCCGCGATGTCCGAGTCCTTCGTGGCCGAGTACGACGCGGCCATCAAGGCCCGCGAGACGCAGTCGAAGAAGGACAAGGAGAAGAAGGCCAAGGCCACCACCGTCGCGAAGAAGGACGACACGCCGGGCGCCGCGGAGGACGCGGACTCCAAGCGCGCGCAGAAGGCCGCCGAGCTCAAGGCGCAGGTGGACGCGGCGGGCGAGTGGGTGGCGGACGCCCTCTTCAACGCGGGCGTCTGGTACGACGGCCTGGGCGAGTCCCAGAAGGCCGTCACCGCGTGGAACAACTACCTGGCGCGCTTCAAGGACCGCAAGGACGTGCCGCAGGTGGCCTTCTCCATCGGCCTCGTGTGGGAGAAGGAGAAGAAGTGGGGCGACGCGGCCCGCGCCTTCAACCGGTTCGTGGAGGACTATGGCCGCGACTCGCGCACCGCCGCGGGGCAGGCGTACCTGGCGCGGTACCACGAGCTGCTCGCGTACCAGAAGATGAAGGACGTGCGCGGCCAGGAGAAGGCGCAGGACGAGCTGGTGCGCGGCTGGAACAAGCTCGCGGAGGGCGTGCGCAAGGACACCGCGGTGCTCAACGCGTACGGCCACGCGCGCTTCCTGGCGCTGGAGCCCACGTGGAAGCGCTTCTCGGACATCAAGTTCACGCGCGTCTCCACCATCCGCCGCGACCTGACCAACAAGCAGAAGGAGATGCAGCGCGTGGAGAAGGAGTACGCGGCGGTGCTCGCCACGGGCTCCGGCGAGTGGGGCATCGCGGCGCTGACCCGCATCGGCCTCGCGTACGCGGACTTCGCGCGCAACATCATGGACTCGCCGGATCCGTCCGGTCTGGATGAAGAGCAGCTCAGCATGTACCGCGGCGAGCTGGAGAACCTGGCGCTTCCGCTGGAGGACAAGTCCAGCGAGGCCCTGGAGAAGGGTCTCCAGAAGGCCTACGAGCTGGGCATCTACAGCGAGTGGACGCTGGCCGCGCAGGATCAGATCAACCGCCTGCGCCCGGGTGCTTACGCCCAGGTGAAGCCGGTGACTTACCGGGGCAGCAGTGATTCGCGCATCGCCTCGGGCGTGCTGAAGGACCTCAACGGCCCCATCAGCGCCTCCGTGGAGCCGAAGCCCGCCGCGACGACGCCCGCGCCGGAAGCCGTGCCCGCCGAGGGAACGAAGCCCGCCACGCAAGAGGGCTCGGAGCCCGCGAAGTCCGAGCCCACCGCGTCGCTCGAGGGGGTGCGGCCGTGAAGACGAACCACAGCATCGACATCAGCAGCCAGTTGAAGGGGACGGGGACGACGGGGATGAACGGCTTTCGCACCAAGCGCATGTTCCTGGCGGGGGCCTTCGCCTTCGCCTTCACCACGGCCTGCGCCACGGGCCCCAGGCCCACGCCCGTCGCGATGAACGCGGTGGAGAAGCCCGCCGCCGTGGTCCCCGCCGCCGCGCCTCCGTCCGCCCTGGCCCAGAAGGGCGACGCCGACGGCCAGTTCGCGCAGGCCCTGAAGGCCTACGAGGCCGGTGACCTGGACGCCGCTCGCAAGGGCTTCGAGGCCGTCGTCAACCAGCAGCCCAAGGCGCTCAACGCGCGCTTCAACCTGGGCGTCATCGCGGAGAAGCAGGGCCGCCCGGCGGACGCCCGCGTGGCGTACGAGCAGGTGCTCACCCTGGACCCGGCGCACACGCCGTCCGTGATGAACCTGGGGCTGATGCACCGGCACGCGGGCCAGCTGGACGAGGCGCTCGCGCTGTACACGAAGGCGCTCCAGACGCCGGGCCACGAACACGACGAGCCCGTGCTCAACGCGCTGGCCGCGACGTACCGGCTGGCGGGCAAGCTGGACGAGGCGGAGGCCATGGGCCGGCGCGTGCTCGCGCGCAGCAAGGACAACCCGGAGGCCTACAAGACGCTGGCTCTGGTGGCGTACGACCGTGGCCAGTACCGCCTGGCGGAGCTGCTGGTCGTCAACGCGCGCAAGGTGGCGCAGGACGACCCAGCCATCTCCAACACGCTGGGGATGATCTACCTGAAGATGGACGACCGCCCGCGCGCCCTGGCCCAGTTCCAGAAGGCCGTGTCGCTGGATGACAACTTCGCGCCCGGTCACCTCAACCTGGGCGCCCTGGCGCTGAGCTACCGCGACTACGCGGGCGCGGAGAAGGCCTTCACCAAGGCCCTGTCCCTGGAGCCGGACGGCCTGGAGGGTCAGCTGTACCTGGCGTACGCGCTGGACGGGCAGAAGGGCCTGGATCCGAAGAAGGGCGTCGCCGCGGGCGAGGCGTTCGAGAAGGTGCTCGCGCGCTCCGCGGACAAGCCGGAGGCGGTGTGCGGCGCGGGCTGGGCGTACGCGACCGAGCGCGCGGCCTTCGAGAAGGCCATCGCGTTCCTGGACCGCTGCAAGGAGCTGTCCTCCACGACGGATCAGGACAAGCAGCTCATCACCGCCAAGGTGAATGGCCTGCAGAACATGCTCAAGAACCCACCGCCGGCCCCGGCTCCGGCCGCCACCGCGGAGGCCGATGGCGAGGAGAAGAAGGACGCCGCCGCCACCGGGGGCGCGGGCTCGTCCGTGATGAACCAGCTGCCCCAGGACACCAGCGCACCCGAGCAGGAGGCTCCGGCGGAAGAGCCGGCTGCCCCCGCGTCCGACGATGCGTCCGGCAATGGACAGACGGCTCCAACGCCTGCTCCGACGCCCTGAAGAAACAACAGTCGTCCCGGCGGGAGGGATGAGAACTTTCTTCCCGCCTTTAGCCGCCCAGGTGCAAGCGGCCGGGCGGCTCCCTTAGAATCCAGGGACTTGGAGTTGGTGCGAGCCCTGCAATGGAATTCGCGAAGCGGGCCTGGCGGAGACATCACATGAAACGACTGCTGGCAGCGATGGTGATGGTGGGGGGGCTGGGGG
>NZ_RAWN01000249.1:0-11889 GCF_003668895.1 Corallococcus sp. AB045 | reverse complement strand
CAAGGGGGCCGTCGTCCCCCTGGCTCTGCCTGACGTCGAGTCGTGCGTGGTGTCCTCGCGCCCGCTGGCTCGAACGAGGTTTCCTCCTGGTGGGACGCGGGGTCTGGGTGTGGTGCTGGGCGCTCGTGGCGCTGGCGCTCGCGGGTTGCGACCCGGGGGCGGAGCTGGCGCCCTGTGCCGTGGATTGCGAGGGCGCGGCTTGCGCGGCCTGTGTCACGTCCCTGCCCGAGGAGACCGTCCGGCCCGCGCTCGCGTGTGATCAGCTCCCCGCGCCGTCACGGTGCCTGGGGCCTCGTGTGCTGGAGCGCTGTGTGGATGGCGCCGTGCACCGGGAGGACTGCGCGGAGGACACGACCTGTGTCGAATCACCCGAGGTCGCCTGTGTCTCGGGCTCGGCGTGTGTCGACGGTGTCTCGCGGTGCACGGAGTCCAAGGCCTTGCAGGTGTGCACCAATGGCCGGTGGGCTGCGCGGGCCTGCGACGTGGACTGCGAAGCCGCGCCCGGCCGGGGCTTCTGTGGCAGGTCTGGGCCCACGTTGAGCGGCACGGTGCGCTACGCGCGCCGCTTCCCGGATGCGGAGTTCCGCGCGTGGACGCCGGACGTGGAGCCGGTGCCGGCTCGCGGGTTCCTCATCGTGTCGTTCCAGGGCTCGAAGGTGCTCGACTCGCAGGTGACGGATGACGCCGGCCGCTTCACGCTGAAGGTGTCGTCGCCCTTGGGAGATGACGACCGCGTCGTCGTGTACGCGGCCGGTCGGGGGCGGGACGGCGCGGTGGCCTACGCGGTGGCGGACCCGGGGCTGCCGGGCGCGCAGTCGGTGAAGACGGTGCCGGGGGACGCGGCCCGCATCTGGAGTTGGTCGCGCACGACGCGCGAGCTGGCCGAACAACCCGCGTTCACCCTCGCCGAGTCCGAGGGCTCCGGCGCGGCGGCGGTGTTCGACGTGCTGGGCACGGCCTGGCGCCGGATGCGCGAGCGCTATAGCGGACGCGACGGCCTGCCAATCGTGGCGTGGCTGGGCTTCGGGACGACCTGGTCCTGTGGGGCGTGCTTCGCGCCGTGGCCGGTGACGGCGGTGGGACGGAGCTGGGACGCGCAGGTGTGGCTGCCGGGGGACTCGGATGCGGCGTGGTGGTCGGACGCGATGGTGATGCACGAGTTGGGGCACTGGGTGATGGCCAGCCGGGGGACCAGTCCGGAGGAGGGCGGGCCGCACTACGTGGGCGTGCCCACCTTCCCGGGACAGGCCTGGAGCGAGGGCTGGGCCACTTGGTTCAGCGCTGATGCGCGCCGCAGCCCCCGCTACTTCGACCGGCAGGGCGGGACGCTGTTCTGGGTGGACCTGTCCGCGCGAGCCTCCTCGGTGAGCCCCTGGACGCGGCCCCACGCGGAAGACGGCCTGCTCCAGCCCATGGACGAGAACGAGGTGGCCGCCATCCTCTACCGCACGGCCACCGGTACAGCGTCGAGCCAGCACCTCTACGACGCGCTCGCCGCGCCCGCGATGAACCGGTCGCCCTGGGCGCGCGGCTACACGCGACACACCTGGACGCGGGATGAGAAGGGCGCGCTCACGGACGTGGTGGACACGGGCAGGCCCTCACCGTGTCTCGCGGACTTCCTGGACGCGCTGATGTGCCAGGGCTTCCCGAGCACCCGGGTGGACGCGGCCACCGAACCCGCGACGGCCTTCCCGTACCCCAGCCACGAGCCCCTGTGCCCATGAAGCTTCCCCGTCCGATGCAGAGAAGCCGGCGGTCCACGGCCGTGATGCGCAAACGCGTGGCGGGGGCCGTGCTGGCACTGGCGCTCGTCGGAGCGCTGTCGGCCGGCATGGCTTCTGGTGTGGAGCGCGTGCGGCGCAAGAAGTCGCCCAGGCCTTCCGAGCCACCTCCTCAGGCGCAGGCGAAGCCGGTCCACGAATCCTCGCCGACGCTCCTGGCGTCCGCGCGGTCGGTGGCGCTCCCTGCGTACGGAATGGATACGTGGGACGTGAAGTCGCGCGAGCGTCAGGGCTCGCGGCCTGTTGCTCCGGCGAAGACGCACGCCACGGAGATGCCGACCGCGCTGCTCACACGAGGCCCGGAGGACGGCGCCACGGCCACGGACAGCCCGGCGCCACGGCCCACGGCACTCCCCGTCACGGCGCGCATCCCCGCACCGCTGCACGTCTCCTGGCGGGTGGTGGACGCCAGCGCGGACACGGTGCGGCTCGTCGCGCGGCTGGACCGGAGCCCGGGCTTCACCGCGCCCGTGGAGGTTTCCCTGCGTGTTCCGCCGCGAACGGTCCTCCGGGAGGGTCCCACGTCGCCCATCGTCCTGGACGGAGACACGCGGGAAGTGCCCTGGACCCTGGGCCTGCCCGAGGGCGCCAGTCCCGATGACGACCTCGTGCTGCTGGCGAGCGCCGGAGGTGAGTCCTTCGGCGTCCACGCGGAGGCGCGCTACCGCTTCGGCCGGGCGCTCACGGAGTCACCGCGTCCCACGCCCACGGGGCCTCCGCTGCCCGAGGCCCTCATGCGCTCGCGCGAGTAGGCCCGGGCTCAATCCAGGTTGAAGTACACCTCGTCGATGGCGCCGTGGAACTGGTCGTTGTTGTTCCCGGCGCTCTTGGCTCCGATGGCGACGGGCTGTCCCACCGGGTTGATGTCGTAGGTGCTGGCGAGCAGCGCGCTGCCCCGGGCCACGTTGTCGATGAGGATGGTCAGCGTGGTGCTGGTGCGCTGGCACGTCACCTTGTGCCAGACGCCGTCCGCGATACCCACGGACGCCTTGACGATGACGGCGTCCGCGCCGCCAGTGGTGCGCACCACGCAGCTCGGCTTGCCCGTCACCGCGTCGTCCAGCTGCAGCTTCCACTGCGCCGTGCTGTAGAGCCCCTTCTGCACCAGGTTGGACCCGTGGTCCGCGCTCAGCTCCGCGAGCGTCACCCGCACGCGCGCCCCGAAGGAGAACAGCGCCGTGCCCGGATTGAGCGACGCCGAGTCCGCCGCGCTGATGAAGGCCTTCGCGCACGCCGTCCCGACACAGACCGCGGGGAAGCGCACGCCCTGGCCCTCGTAGCCCGGCGTCTCCACCGTGACGGCGCCGCCATTGCTGGCCTGCGCCGTGCCCGTGTGGCCCTTGCCGCTGTCGTCCACCACGGTGGTCACCGGGTCGGACACCGATTCGAACTTGTAACGCAGCTTCTGGCTCACCGCGCCGGCCGTCACCGGCCCCAGCAGCAACACCGCGGCCAGTCCCACACGCATCGGTTGGTTTCGCATGGTGATCATCTCCCCCCGCGAGGAATCCCCGCGGCGACTACGGCACGTCCACGGCCAGCTTCTGAAGCGCGTTCTTCGCGTCCGCGTGGTCCGGCTGCAGCTGCACCGCGGCCTCGTATTCCTTCTTCGCCTCGGCCTTGCGGTTGGTGGCCTCCAGCAGCTGAGCGAGCGCGAAGTGCGGCTCGCCCGCGCCCGCGTCCACCTGCGCTGAACCCCGGAACGCCTTCTCCGCCTCCGGCAGCTTGCCCTGCCGGTACAGCGTGTGCCCCAGGTACAGCAGGCCCAGCGAGTTGCGAGGCTCCACCGCCAGCACGTCGCTCAGCACCTGGAGCGCCTTGGTCTCGTCACCGCCGCGCAGGTACAGGAAGCCCAGCTCCGCGCGGGCCTCCAACTGCGCGGGGTCCTTCGCCACCACCGCCTCCAGCTCCGGCACCGCCAGGTCCGGCCGGCCGCGCCGCGAGTGCAGGATGCCCAGCCGCGCCAGCGCCGCCGTCTCCGCCTCCTCGCCCGCGGCGGGCGTCAGCAGCTTCTCCGCCGCCGCGTAGTCGCCCATCGCGAGCAGCAGGTCCGCCAGGCCCAGCTTCGCCGCGCGGTGCTTCGGATCCTCCTGGAGCACGGCCTCATAGAGGGGCCGCGCCTGGGCGCCCACGTGCTTCTTCGCGTACGCCTCCGCCAGCATCAGCCGGTTGTCCACCGTGGGCTGGAGCTTCACGCACGCCGAGTACTGCGCGATGGCGCCGTCCAAATCGCCCTTGGCCTTGAGCGCGTCGCCGTAGCCCGCGCGCACGCCGGGCTCGTTCGGGAAGGCCTCCACCGCCGTCTTCAGCGTGGCCACCGCGTCGTCCACCTTGCCCAGCTCCAGGTACGCGCGCGCCAGCCCCTGGTAGGCCTCCGTCGTCTTCTTGCCGTCGTCGGCGCTCTTCTCGATGGCCTTCTGGAACGCGGACACCGCCTGCGTCTTCTTGCCCTGCGCCAGGTACAGCTGGCCCAGCTGCGTGTACGGGCCGCTCGAGCGGCGGGGCTCCAGCAGCAGCGCCTTCTCGAAGGCCTTCGTCGCCCGGGCGTTCTCCCCCAACTGGAAGCACGCGAGCCCCAGGTTGAAGTGCGCCTCCGCGTACTTCGGATCCAACGTGATGGCCTTCTGGAACGCCTCCGCCGCCTTGCGCGCGTTGCCCTGGCCGTCCAGCACGACGCCCAGGTTGTTCTGCGCGCGCGCGTGCTTCGGATCCGCCTTGAGCGCCGCCTGGTACTCCGCGAACGCGCCCGTGACGTCGTTCTCCCGCATCAGCACGACGCCCAGGTTGTAGTGCGCCTCCGCGTCGCTGTCCTTCTGGCGGATGGCCTCGCGCAGCGTCTCCTTCGCCTCCGCGGCCAGCCCCTTCTCCGCCAGCGCCTTGCCCAGGTTCACCCGAGCCACCTGGAGCGCGCCGTCCAGCTTCAGCGCCTCGCGGTACGCCTCGATGGCGTCGTCCGTGCGGTTCGCGCGCTGGAGCACCTCGCCCAGGTTGAAGCGCAGCTCCGCGTCCTTGGGCGACAGCTCCGTCGCCACGGAGTACTGGGTAATCGCCTCGTCCGTGTCGTCCTGGATGCGCGCCAGCAGGCCGCGCTCCGAGCGCAGCGTGGCCTCCTCTGGGAAGGCCGCCAGCGCCGCGTCCAGCACCGCCTTGGCCTTTGGCACGTCACCGGACAGCCGCAGCGCCCGCGCCAGCGCGACCTTCGCGGGGACGCCGTCCGGCGTGAGCCCGACGAGCTTCGTCAGCGGAGCCACCGCGCGGCGCGCCTGGTTCTGCGACAGGAAGGCCGTGCCCAGCTTGTAGAGCGCGTCCGGGTCGTCCGGGAGCTTGTCCGCGCGCGCAGCGGGCTTCTCCGGCGGAGGTGCCTCCGGAGCGGGAGCCTGGGCCGTCAACAACTGGAGGAGAAGGACTCCGGCTTTCGTCATCACAGGTTCTCCACGTACGGGCTGGCGCGCGCGTCGAAGGTCTTCTTGGCCAGGGCGGCCTTCTTCGCCTCCCACGCCTCCTTCGCCGCCTGCGCTTCCTTCGTGTCCCCCCCGAGGTTCGCGCGCTCTTCCTTCACGGCGGCCTCGCACTCGGACACCTGCTCCTCGAAATCCTTCGGCTCCAGGCGCTCACTGCCCTGCACCTTCGCCTTGCGCGCCGACGTCAGCCGCGCCAGCTCGAAGCGGGCGAACGCGCAGCGCAGGGACAGCTTCTCCACCTCGCGCAGCCCCACGTTGAGGCGCTGGTGCGCGCGCAGGTACTCCACGCGGGCCTCGGACTCCGCGATGGCCAGCTGCGCCACCTCGCGGGACGACGCGTCCTGCGCGCGGTCCTCCTCGTCCTCGGCGGCCTCCTGGCGGCTCTTCGCACGGCGGATGTTATCGCGCGCGCGGTTGATTTCGTTGTCCGCCTCGTCCACGCGGTCGATGGCCAGCGCCAGGTCGTTCTCCGCCTCCAGCAGCTCGATGCGCGTCTCGTACGGCAGCTTCTTCACCAGCGCGTCCGGCACGCGCATGCCGTAGCTCGGGCCGCAGGCGGCGGTCAGGAGGGACAGGCTGAGGAGCAGGTGGCGCTTCATGGAGCGATGGCCTCGAAACGGCTGAAGATGGTCCGGCCGGAGTAGACGTCGGTGCCGTTGGTGAACGTGACGTTGAACTCGCCCGACACCCGGTCCCCGGTGTTTTTCGGAAGGGACTTCACGAAGAGGTTGCCGCGCACGAGCGGCGGAAACGGACGCACCGGCTCATCCAGCACGCTGCGGTCCACGCTGCCCCGCTGCGAGCCGTCGTCCAGCGCCTCCGCCAGGTCGATGTCCAGCGAGCCCGCGTACTCATTGTCCGGCAGCATGTCCGCCACCCGCGCGCTCACCTTCAACACCACGTCCTGCCCGGTGCCCTGCGCGCTGACGAAGCTCACCGCCAGCGTCCCCTCCGCCAGGGCCGCCTCCGTGCGCTGGTAGCGCAGGTCGATGAGCTCCGTCACGCTGCCCTCCAGCTTGCCGCCCTCGTCACCACACGCGGTGGCGACGAGCGCGAACAACACCGGGGCGATGCGGCGGAAGGGCGCGCTCACTTGCATGCCTTCCATCCCGCGTCCACGTCCGGACCGTTGAGCGTGCCCATGTCCTTGAGCACGGCCAGTTCGCGGCGCGCGCCGTCCGTGTCGCCGAAGCGGCAGCGCAGCGCGGCCAGGTTGAGGCGGGCCTTGTCGTAGGTGGGGTCCGCCTCCAGCGCCTTGGCGTACGCCTCCCGAGCGCCCATGGCATCCCCCAGGTTGAGCATGGCCCAGCCCAGCGCCGCGTGCGCGGACGCGCGCGTGTCCTGCAGCTCCGTCACGCGCCCGAAGGTCAGCTGCGCCATGCCGTACTGGTGCGCGTCCAGGTAGCCCATGCCCAGGGCCTCCAGCGCCTCCGCGGTGAGCACCCGCTCCGCCTTCTTGCGCAGGTCCTCCAGCGCCGCGGGCTGCGTGGGCGCGGCAGGCTGCGGCACCGGCAGCGCGGCCACGTCCGTGCGGTTGCGGCAACCTACCACCGCCGCGTTGAAGACCTCCAGCGACTCCGCGCGGGACAGGCAGGCCTTGAAGGCCTCGTCGGAGCGGGCCTTGAGCGGCCCCACCTGCTGCTTCACCGCGTCCTGGAACTGCTTCGTCTCCGCGGCGGACAGCCCGCCGGGCACCGGCGTCTGGTCCACCACGTCCGCGATGTGGCCGTACGCCAGGGCAATCTTCCACAGCGACGCCACCGCCCACTCCGGATACCCGAGCGACGCGGCCTGCGTGTACACGCCCTCCATGGCCTGGAGCGCGGCGACCTTCTCCTCCACCTTGTCCGCCGGCAGGTCCTTGTAGCCGCGGTAGAGGATTTCGCCCAGGTACCAGAGCCCCTTGGCCGCTTCCTCCGTCTGGCCGTTGGGGCCCTGCACCGCGGCGGTGAGGGTGGAGATGAGCGCGTCCGGCGGAGCGGTGGGCGCGGTGGTGGCCTGCACCTCCGCGAGCACCGCCGCGGCGGCCACGTTGTTCTTGTCCAGCTTGAGCGCGGTCTCCGCCGCCGTCTTCGCGCGCGCGTAGTCCTTCTGCTTCAGGCGCGTCTCGGCGAGCAGCGACAGCACCTCGCCCTTGCGCGCGCCCGCGGCCTCCGACGCCGTCTCCAGGTTGCGGGACGCTTCCTTGTACTCACCCAGCGCGATGCGCAGGCGGGCGCCGGCCATCCATCCGTCCACCGACGCCAGGTCGCCCGTCAGCTTCTGGCCCACCTGTTCGAACCAGCCGGCCGCCTCGTTGAAGGCCGCCGCTTCCGCCGCGTGCCGGCCCAGCGTCAGCAGCACGTCCGACAGGTACTGGCTCTTGGGGTAGGACTGCACCAGCTTCGCGCCCAGCTCGCGCTCGCGCGGCAGGTCGCGCTTCTCACGCGCGGCGGTGAACGCGCCGTAGAGCGCCTTCTCGCCGATGTCGCTGTTCTTGTTCTCGTCCGCGACCTTCATCAGGCCCTCGATGACGTCGCCCGTCTCCTGCGCGCTCTGCAGGGCCAGCTCGTCCAGGGCCTCGGCCTTGCTCTGCGTGAGGATCTTCTGCACCTCACCGCGGAAGTTGGACGGCAGCGAGGACGCGAGGAACTTGCGGCCTGTCTCGTCCAGCTTCTTGAAGTCGTTCACCTGCCTGAG
Source organism: Corallococcus sp. AB045 (assembly GCF_003668895.1). Classification (NCBI taxonomy): domain Bacteria; kingdom Pseudomonadati; phylum Myxococcota; class Myxococcia; order Myxococcales; family Myxococcaceae; genus Corallococcus; species Corallococcus sp. AB045. Next base: position 3,965 of record NZ_RAWN01000249.1, on the reverse strand, counting down.
GCTGTCCAGGGCCAGGTTGCCCGCCACCGGCGCGTCCTTGTACTGCGGGTGCGCCAGCGCGAACGCGGTGAACAGCTCCGCCGCCTTCGGGTACTCGCCGTCCTCGTAGTAGGCGCGCGCGATGTTGAACTTCACGTCCAGCACGTGCGGGCTCTGCGGGTAGCGCGACACGTAGTTCGCGCCCAGGAGCTTCAGCGCCTGCCGCGCGTCGGCCACTTCAAAGGCGTTGCGCTTCTGCGCCTCCTCCGGCTTGAGCGTGGAGAAGTGGGCCAGGAGCGCGCCGTACATGGCGGTGTCCACGGCCTTGCCGTCCTTGGCCTTCTCCTCGTAGCGGGCCAGCTCCTCGAACTGGCGCGCGGCCTCTGGGAACTCCTTGGCGGCGAAGAGCGCGTCCGCGCGGTTCTTCATGATGGGCCGCACGTACTGGTCCGGCCGGAACAGCCCCAGGTACTCGCGGTAGGCGGCCGCGGCCTTCACGTACAGGTCCCGCGAGTCCGCCTTCTGCGCGGCCAGGTGCACCTGCGTGGCCAGGTCGCGCGCCATCTCCTCCGTCTCCGCGAGCTGCTTCTTGCGGTCGGACTCCGTCATCTCCGGGTCCGTCTTGCTCTGCACCGCGGCGCGCACGAGGAAGCGGATGTCCTCCGGCTCCGGCATCACCTTGCCCTTGGCGGCCTTGAGCGAGTCGTACAGCTTCTGACCGCGCTCCAGGTCCATCTCAGGGTCGGGCTGCACTTCCATCAGCTTGCGCAGCGTGGGGATGGCCCACTCGTACTGCTGCTTGATGAAGTAGCGGTTGCCCAGCTTGTCCAGCGCGAGCGCGTACGTGGCGCGGCCTTCGCTGAGCTTCTCGAAGTAGTTGAGCGCGCCCTTGGGCGGCTTGGCCTCCGTGTAGCTGTAGACCAGGTCCAGCAGGGCCTCGCGCTTGACGTTGAGCGCCTTCTTCACGTCCACGCCGGGCAGGGGCGCGCTGGCGGCCGCCGCCTCGAAGAACGTGACGGCCTCCGCGTGCTTGGCCTGGTTCACGCGGATCCAGCCCATCTTGTAGCGGGCCAGGTCGTGCACCGGCGACGGCGGCAGCTCCAGGATGGCCTGGTAGTGCTTCTCCGCCTCGACCAGTTCCGCTTTGTCGAAGAAGTGGTCACCGAGAATCTGCTCGGCTTCCAGGCGCAGCGGGCTGTTGGGGAACTTGCGCGTCAGGTCCCCCAGCGTCTTGAGCATCTCGTCGAACTGGCCCAGTTCGCGCTGCTCGTGCGCCAGGTAGAACGTCACCTGGTCCCCGTCCTTGAAGTCCGGGTACTCGCGCAGCAGGCGGTAGTACATCTGCACCGCCTTCTGCTTCATCAGGCGCGTCTCCGGGGAGACGATGGCGCCGGTGGCGCCCTCCGGCCGGGTCTCCGCCTGGAGGTAGTACACGTAGCGGCTCTTCTCGACGTAGAGCTCCGCCAGCCGGAACTGCAGGTCCGGCAGGTAGGGGGCGTTGCGGCTCTTGGAGATGAGCTTCTCCGTCTCGCCGATGGCGCGGTCCACCTTGAAGATGTCGCGCTTGAGCTTGGCGACGAGCTCCTCGCGCTCCTTCGCCTTGGAGACGATGGGGTTGGTGTTGGGCCCAACACGGCCGGGGCCGGGGGCCGCGGCCGCGAGCAGCGCGGCGGTGATGAGGCCGGTGAACGGGCCGGTCATGGGGTTTCCTCGATGCAACGGCTCTCGATGCGGACCCGGTAGGACTTGAGCTCGTCGTTCCAGTATTCGTTGTCGAACTTGAAGGCGACCTGCGCGGGAGACAGCAGCTCTTCCTCTTGCGCCGCCACCACCTGCGCGCCCTTCTTCACGCGCTCGTACAGCTTGAGGCCGACCTCGTACTCCATGAGGCGCACCTGCTCGGCGGCGCGCAAGAGCGTGTCCGCCTCCTGGCGCACGGCGTCCTGCAGCCGCGCGTCGTACACGCGCACGGCCTCCGCGTGGGACAGGTCGTAGACGCGCGTCAGGTGCCCGAAGAGCCGGTCGCCGAAGCTGCCGGCGAAGCGGCCCAGGCGCTCGCCCTCCAGGTCTAGCAGGGCCACGAACTTCGCGGCGCGCTGGGTGTTTCCGTGAGCATTGGCGGCGCGGCGCAGGCGCGCGTCCTGGCTCAGGTCCTCGCGGTTGCGCACGGACTCCAGCGAGTCCGCGTACCGGCGCGTCAGCTCCTTCGCCGCGCGCTTGGCGGGCAGGTAGTGGCACAGGTCGCGGAAGATGAGCGCGCGCAGCAGGTACTTGTCCGGCATGAACTCATCGCGGAAGGACGGCGCGTCCAGCGTGGTGAGGATGCCCAGCGACGCGCGCAGCTCGCCCAGCTTGTAGCGGGTCCACGCCTCCTCCAGGTAGAGGCTGGCGCGGCCGGGGTCCAGGTCCGGCAGCTTCACCTTGCCGTACGCTTCCAGCGCGCCGGTGAAGTCCTTCTTCTCGTAGCGCAGGCGGGCCACCGCGAGCGCCGCCTCGTTGCGCGCCTCGCGGGTGAGCTTCTCGTCCTGGGAAAGGCCGAGGAAGTCCTTCACCATCTCCTCCGGCGGATCCTTCACCTGCTTGAGCCGGGTGACGAGCAGCGCGAACTTCGCGCGGCTGGCCTCCGCGCTCGTCTCCGGCAGCTTGGAGAAGTGCGTGTTCGCCCAGCGCTCGTTGCCCACGCGCAGGTCCACCAGGCCCTGCTGGTAGTGCGCGTAGGCGCCCGTCTCGTCCGGGAGGAAGCCCAGGTCGAGCGCGCCGAAGACCTGCTCGTCGATCATCACCTCGTCGTGCGGCCGGTCCGTCAGCCCCTTCAGCGCGTCCAGCGCGCGCGGCAGCACGTTGGGGTTGGAGCGCTCACGCGCGATGCGGGCCAGGTACGTCGCGCCCGCGTGGGTGAGGCCCAGGTCGATGAGGCTCCGGGCGAGGAAGTACTGGCCCCACGCGTAGTTGTCATCCGTGCGGGGCGTGGCCTGGAGCCACGCGTACAGCGGGCCCGCGGCGTCGCGCGGCTTGCCGTCGAAGTAGGCCTTGAGCGCGTTGTCGAAGGTCTCCGGCGGCACCTTCTGCGGAGGGGGTGGAGGCGCCTCCGCGACGGCGGCCTTGGCGGGAGCGGGCGTGGCAGCAGCGGTGCCCGCGTCCGTGGGACCGGTGGTGCCCGCGTCCGTGGGAGCGCCAGCGGCCTTCGCGGCGGCGGCCGGTGGAGGTGGCATGGGCAGCGTGCCCGCGTCCGGTGCCGCATGGGCGACCGTCGGGGACACGAGGAGCGCGGCGCTGGCGAGCGCGGCGACGATGAGCGGGCGGGACGTCATTCCGTGGCGCCGAAGTTGAAGGCCGTCCCAATCTGCACGGTGGGCACGTTGATGATGCGCGCCGCGCCCGCGAAGACGGTGTTGTTGGTGACGTCCAGCCGGAAGGACACGTTCTGGCTGGAGAACATGCGCACGCCCAGGCCCAGGTTGACGGCGGGACGGAAGCCGTCGCTGCGGTCCACCTTCACCACCGTGCCGCCGGCGAGCAGGAAGACCTCGAAGTGGATGACGTTGGAGTTGAGGAAGGACGTCTTGCCGTACAGCGGGCTCCACATGAGGTCGGAGCCCACCATCCACTGCACCTGGTCCTCGAAGGCGGTGGCGGTGGGGGCGGCGTCGAAGTCCCGCTCCAGCTGACGGCGCAGGCTGGTCTGCACGTTGTAGCTGTACGTGCCGCGGCCCACCTGCCACGCGACGCTGTCGCTGAAGTGGTACGTGTAACCGACGGTGCCGATGAGCCCCTTGTAGAAGGCATCCGCGGGCAGCACGCCCACGCCGAGCGAGAGCTCGTGGTGCATGCGGTAGAGCCGGTCCTGCACCGCGGAGACGGTGCCGGGGTTCTCGAGTTCCTCGGCCTGGGCGCGCGCGAGGCCGGGCACCAGGCACAGGAGGGAGAGCAGGAGGAATCGCACGGGGACTTTTTCCTGTCAGGAGGCGGGGGACGACGTGGGGTGG
>NZ_RAWN01000248.1:0-12024 GCF_003668895.1 Corallococcus sp. AB045 | reverse complement strand
GCTCTCCGTCCACCGGAGGGGCGGGCTTTGCCGCGTCTCGCAGTGCCTTCAGGAAGTCCTTCAGCGGGAGCGAGGTGCCAGGCGTGGGCGACACCTGGACGTGGGCGCGCAGCCAGCGCACCAGGTCCCGCAGGGCATCCTCCTCGAACTGCCTGGGCGGCTCGAAGCTCAGCTCCAGCTTGAAGCTGTCGGCGATGCGGGAGTCCTTCATCGAGTCGCTCTCGGAGCGACAGGGCTCGCCCGGAATGGGCACGGGGTCCGTGGTGCAGGCGTCGTAGCCGAGGACGACGTACACCTTGAGCGGCGTGCCTTCTGGCGATCCCGAGAGCCGATCCGTCACTTCCTGGGTGCGTGTCCTCAGCCAGTCGTCGAGGGTCGCGCACTGGGCGGGCGCCACCCGCAGGAGCTGGCCGCGCGGGCTCACCGCCACACCCTGGGAGACCCGGACCTCCGGGCCGCGCGTGCCCAGGCCCGTCGTCACCGCCAGGCCCCAGACGGTCCCGTAGCCCAGCAGGTCCCTCGCCAGCCAGCGATCCCGCTCGGAGAGGTAGGCGAACTCCTGGGTGAAGTCGTCCACGCCCAGGACCATGCCGAGCTCGTAGTTGACGTGCTTGGTCGGGTCCATCGGGGCGCGCCGAGCGGCCGTGGAGACTGCGCCGAAGGTGCTCATCGGAGATCACTCCTGTGGGTCGGAATGCTCGCGAGCCGGTCTCTCCCGAGGATGTGCCGGTCGGCGACATCCTGCGGGTGGCCCGCGGCCAGATAGGATTCGGACAGGTGCCCGCGCCCGAGCACCATCGCCAGCATCAGCTCTGGCGCGCGGCTTCCGAGCGTGACGAGCGTGTCCACGCCCAGGCGTGCGTCGCCCACCCGGACCAGGGTCCAGTAGAACTTCACGTCGAAGACGGTGTGCGCCGGCTTCTCCAACTCCACCAGGCGCCTCGCCTGTTCCCTGCGCGTGAGGTGCTGCTCCGCGGTCTGCCCCCCAGGCACGGGCAGCACCACGCTGAAGCGATGGGCCGCGCGCAGCAGGGGGAGCACCACGCTGGAGAACTGGTACCAGTCCACCAGGGCAGCCCCATCCCCGGGCAGCGTGGATGGCAGCGATACCTGGGAGAGGTCCGCGTAGCCCGTGCCCCAGGCGCCATTCAGCTCGCCCATGCGGCGGTAGCGCCGGGCGAGGAACTGCCGCCACTGCTTTTCGTTCTCGGGGCTGGAGGCGGGGACGAAGCCCAGCACCGTCCGGCTGAAGGTGTTCCACACCTCCGCGGCGCCCGCGTCCTCGGGCGCCTGCAGGGGGAAGCGCTGGGGCTCCGGGGAGAGCCCGGCCTCCGCCAGGGCCTTCCGGTAGCGCTCGGTGAGGGACGCGCCGCCCTGGGAGGGCTCCCAGCGTGTTCGCACCACCACCGCGCGGATGCCGCTCGTACTGGCCTGGGGTCGCGGCACCGCCGCGACCTGCACCGCGCGGAAGTGCTCGACGATGCGGATGGGCGAGCCCAGCGGCTCCTTCTCCTGGAAGATGGACTCGTCCGGGCAGTCGTCGAGCGCCAGCCGGAGCGCCATGCGCAGGCCGCGCGGCGTGCCACGCCATTGGAAGAAGTCCACCGCGTGGCGGAGCAGCAACCGCCGCCGGGGCTCGTCCCAGGCGGGGTCCAGCACCAGGCCGAACCATCCCGCCAGCCAGTCCAGCGTCTCGGCCGGGGCGGTGCGCGCATCGAAGAGCACCTGCGCCGCGGCGATGCGGTCTTCCAGGGTGGTGAAGAAGCCTTCCATGTTGGCGAGGAAGCGCTCCAGGAAGCTGGCCGCGTCCGGCTCCTGCCGGTAGATGGCGGGCAGGTAGCGCTCGGCGTACGAGAAGCGCGGGTAGTACGCGCGCAGGGCCTGGACGCGCGGGGTAGCGTTGCCGGGACCGCGCAGGGTGAGCTCGACCTGCAGGTGCCGGCCGCGGGCGCGCTGGAAGAGGAGCTCCCAGGTGCCGCGGTGCTCACCGGAGGGTGGGGGCACCCAGGGCAGCTCCGAGCCATCCGAGCGCAGGTAATTGAACCCGGGCTCCGGGTTCCACGGCGCGAGCTCCACCTTCGCGAACTCGTTGGCCGTGCGGCTGCGCACCTGCACGGAGGAGCCCGGGGGCATGCAGGCATCGAGGAACAGGCGATGCCAGACGCAGTCGGGCGTGCGTCCGTCGAAGATGGGCGTGAGGAGGACGGCCTCCGTCTCGTAGCGCGGGCGGCGCTGGGGCACGAGGGGAATGAAGCCGTCGGGGAAGTCGTAGAAGAGCCGCCCCTGCCCGGTCACCAGCGCCTTGCCGCCGAAGAGGCGCATCGGGAAGTAGTCGGTGCTCTGCGTGAGGAGGAGCTGTCCGGGGGCCGCCTTCTTCTCCTCGACGAGGAAGGAGAACGTCTGGTTGCCTTCCGCGGAGACGACGTAGAGCCGTCCCAGGATCTGGCTTGTCGCCTCCGGGCTGGAGCCGTCGCTCCCTGCCGGGAGGAAGGCGAAGTCGTGGCCCACGAGGACGAGGGGGACGGGGTTCCCCTGGAGGACACCGTCCTTGTACAGCAGCACGCGGCTGTCCGTGCCGCCGCGGTCGAGGACGAGCACACGTCCGTCCGCCAGCGCCTCGATGGCGATGGGACCGGGTGCCGGGCTCGGTGACGCCGCCTCCAGTGAGACGCCCTGGGGAAAGGTCCGGGCCAGCGTCTTCCGGAGGAAGCGCTTGTCGGTGGGTTGGAAGGTCTCCTCCCGCTCTTCCTCCAGGACGAGGTCCGCGCCGGACGGCAGTGCGTGGAAGCCCGCGTCCAGCCGCCAGTAGCGGCGGTGGTCCTGATCGAGCACGAGCACTCCGCCATCGGGCGTGGCCGCGAGGTCGAAGGGGACGGCCACTCCGGGTGGCCAGAGGATGCGCAGGGGGGGCCCGCCAGCGTGCAGGTCGAACACCAGCAGCCCGGCCGGCTCGACGGAGCCCACCACGAGGTAGTGGTGGGAGGTGACGGCCAGCCCGCCGAGGAGCGGAGGCGCGGGTGGCGCGGGTGGTTGCACCGGCCCGAAGCCACCTTCCTGGGACGGCCCCGCCGAGGGGAGCTCCTCCGGCCAGAAGAGGCTGACCGTTCCCGAGCCGCTCGACTGCACCCGCAACGAGCGCCGGTCGTCCCCAATCCAATAGGTGTTGCCGTACCGGTCACGCCCGGCGCCGCGGCGGGCCTCGAGCCCGGGCGCGACATCTCGTGGCGCGGCGAGGAAGTGGAACAGCTTGGGTTGGAGGGTGAGCTCCGCGGCCTCGGCGTCCCAGGCCAGTCGGGGCGGGCTCGGTGGGTCTTCCTTCTTCTCGATGCGGCTCCAGATATCTCCCAGCCGGGGACGCGTCGTCCCTGGCGGAGCGTCCACCTGGAGGCAGCGCGCCCAGTCGTCGCGCCCGAGCAGCAACTGGAAGCGGGTGCCGTTGGCGTCCATTACCGGCACTCCTCGGGGACGATGGGGACCGGGATGAAGGGACGCTCGGCGACAGGGGCGCTGGTGCCCCGCAGCTCCTCCAGCGGGGGGGCTTCACCCACTCCTACGGAGACGCCGGCCACGCGCGGGAGCTGCAGGCCGTCCATGGGGATGGAGTCCAGCTCGCCGCCGCCGCTCGGGGCCAGGCGCACCTTCGTCACCCACGCCACGCCCGGGACGCGGCTGGCCACCGCCACCAACTCCAGCGCGACCACGGCCTTGCGCAGCGGCCAGCCCCGGCTCGCGGTGGAGTGCTGCGGGGTGGCGGCGAGCGACACCTCGTCCTCGAGCAGCTCCACGTCCGGAGGGGGCAGGGGCGACAGGAAGTCCAGCAGCGCCTGCTTCACCTTCTCGCGCACGGTGGCGGCAGACATCCCGGCCACCACGTCGATGCCCAGGGTCACCCAGATGTCCTTGTAGACCGGCCGCAGGATGAAGAGCTCGGTGGTGACGAGCCGGCGGGGCGCGAGCCAGCAGGAGATGGCCTCCAGGAAGTGGTCCGGCCCGGAAGCCGGGGGAGGCTCCGGCTCGTTCCTGGGGATGACCAGGAGGGTGACGGCTCCCGGGGCATTGCCGGGCGTGTCGGAGGGCAGGAGCGGGTGGAAGGCGGGGAGGACCTCCACGCGGCCCACTGCCACGCCAGGCGTGCGCAGCGTGAGCGTCTCGAAGTCGCGGGCGCTCACCAGCCTGTCCTGGTTCTGGAGATGGCGGGTGATCTGCTTCTCTCCCTCGCGCGTCGTCTCCGCGTCCGAGCCCCCCCAGGTGGGCAGCGGGTTGGTGACCTTGAAGCCCGCCGGCAGCGAGGGCCCGCTGGTGATGGCATCCGGTCCCAGGTTGCCGGCGCTGCCAAGACCGTGGTCGTAGTCCACCCGCAGCTCCGCCCCCAACGGTGGCCGGGCCCCGCGCAGGCCATCGCCGAAGCGGAGGAGCCCCGCCTCCGCATCCACCGTGAACACCTTCACCCGCGGGTTGCGCGGAGGGGTGGTTCCCGTGGGCAGGCGCGGACCCCTCACTGCCACCTCCGGGCCCGCGCTCATCAGGTCGTCTGTCTCGCTCCACGGCTCGGGCTGGCCGTTGGGCGGCGCGACGGAGAGCCGCACCGTGCCCGGGAGCACCGGCGCCCGCGAGAGCTTCTTCTCCTGATCCGGCTCGCCGTTGCCCGGGGGCAGCACCTCGTTGAGCACCTGGGCGCGCTGGAGCACCTCGGCGGTGTTGAGGCCCACCCAGAGCAACTTCAGCCGGGCCGGCGCCGGGCTGGTGATGCGCAGCCAGGTGAGGACGCGCTGCTCCAGCACCTCGTTGTCGAGCGCGGGCGGGAAGTCCAGCGTGCCCGCCTCCAGCGGATCCAGGTTCGTCCACAGCTCCAGCTCCTCGCGAGAGGAGGGCAGGGGGATGTCGGCCACGGCGGGCCCGGTGGGCACCTCGAGGGAGGTGAGCGACCGGTAGCTCGCGTTGCGCTGGCCCGGGCGCCCCGGGAGCTCTCCGCGCGGGGGCAGGCTGGGAAGCTGGAACTGGAGCACCGCCGGCTGTCCGCCCGGGGCCGAGCCGCTTCCCGGGGACACGCTCCTGCCCTCCTCGTCCACCACCGGGACGAGGCCCAGGCTGAGGGTCTTCCCGAGCAGCGCCTCGCGTGCCTCCCCGCGCTTGTGCTCCCAGTCCTCTCCCGCCCGGGGCCGATCCGCTTCGCGGAGCATCAGGGCCACCCACAGCGTTCGATCAATCGCCTCCGCGCCCAGGTCCACCGGCTCGGTCCCCCGCGGAGAGAAGGGCGTGGTGGCGTACAGCCGCAGGTCGGCGGCAGGGGGCGTGGCGTTGAAGGACGCGTAGAGCTCGGTGTAGTGGGCGAGCACCTGCGCATCCGGTGTGACCTGCTTCTTGTAGAAGACCTGGGCGTCGATGGGCAGCACGTCCAGCCCGCGCGTGGTGCGGAAGGGCACCTGGCCGGCGCGCACCTCCACGCCGGCATTGAGGGTGAAGACCTGACGCGGGCCGCGCTCGTTGGTGAAGGTGACGAGCCCCCGGGCGGGGGTGGCCGGCTGCAGCGGGATGCCCAGCAGCGAGAGGAACTTCTTGCGGTTGCGCTCCGGGATCTGGTTGGCGCGGAAGAGGAGGTTCTCGGTGAGGAAGGCGAAGAGCTCGACCAGGGTGATGCCCGGGTCGCTCTTGTTGAAGTTGGTCCACTCGGGGTTGTGGACCGGGATGCGGGCCAGGGCCTCGTCGAGCAGGTCCTGGTAGCGGCGGTCGTCCAGGTTGGGAAGGGTCAGTGACATGGCGGCCTCCTCATCCGACGAGCGTCACGGTCAGGCTGACCCGCTCGCGCGCCTGGGTGGCGACGAGCCGGTAGGTGATGGTGGCGGTGGCGGTGCACGAGTCGGCCGGGTCCTCGTCGACGATGACGGACTCCACCGTGATGCGGGGCTCCCATTGGGCCAGCTCGCGGGTGATGCGCTCGGCGATGCGGTGACGCGTGGTGGCGGTGTTCGGCTCGAAGAGGAACTGGCCGAGGCTCCCGCCGAACTCGGGCGAAAAGAGGCGCTCGCGCCGCTCCGTCGTGAGGATGACCTGGATGGACTCGCGCACGTTGCGCTCGCCCTCGGACCATTGCATGCGGCCGTCGGGCCCGACCCTCGGGGGGAAGCTGATGCCTCGCCCCAGCAGCTTTCCGGTATCCATGGCGTTCACGTCGCTTTCACCGTGGGCAGGCAGCGCTTCAGGAAGGGCATCCACCAGAAGACGATGTTGAGGAGGCTGATGAAGATCATCAGGAGCATGAAGGCGCAGAGCGTGATGATCGGGATGGAGAACGAGCAGATCTCCCCGAGTTCGATGGGGGTTTCCTCGGGGAGCTTCTTGTCCATCACAGCCTTCAGCTCACCCACGCGAGACATCTGCCTGCGCAGCTTCGCGGACAGGACGAAGCTGACGTTCTTCTTGAACTTGCGCAGCCCGGCGATGCTGGTGTCCACGGGCAGGGTGATCTGCACCGGCCGGGCGGGAGCATCCGGCTCGAAGAAGGCCGCGAGGGTGAAGCTCACCGTGGGCTCACTGATGACGGGCGGCTGGAGGGCCCCGCAGCGTGGCCGCTGGTAGACGCAGCGGATGACGTACCGGCTCTCTCCGGGCCGCTCCAGCCTGGCCACCTCTCCGGAGGGCTGGGTGGGGGCGCGGGGACTCGCCGCCAGCGCCTGGGCGAGCTGCGTCCGCAGCGTGGCTGCCGGAAGGGTGCTGAAGCGCAGGTTGGTGCCGAGCGAGCCCCGCTGGCCGGAGGAGATGGGCTCGCGCTCCTTCCATGCGGTGCTCAGCGCCTCGCGCCAGGTGGGCGCGGAGTTGCTGCCTGCGCGGTGGCTCGCCAGCGTGTCGTAGAGCGCCCTCGCGGGCGAGGCGCCCGGCGGTGGGACGCCCGTGTCGAGCGCGGCCCAGAGCGAAGGGAGGGTCTCCTGGAGAAAGGTGGCCAGGTCCAGCAAGAGGAAGCGTGACGCGTCCTGCTCCGGCTCCGTCTCGGCCTGGGTGCTGGGGATGGCCTGGAGGAACGCGTAGGGCTCCACCACCTGCTCCAGGGCCCGGCGCTCCAGCGGGTTGCCCTCGGCATCCGCGGGGGCGAAGGAGCCCGCGGACTGAAAGGTCTCGTGGCTCGACGTGGGAACGAAGCCCGCCAGCAGCCGGCGGCGGCGGCCTTCCACGGTGAAGTTCACCGGGAACATGGGGAAGAGCTCCTCGTCCGTGGCGAGCTGCTTCTCCGCCCCGCGGGAGCGGGAGACCCAGAGGTGCCGCTGCCTCGTGGCGTCCTGGGGATCGGGAACCCAGGCCTGCTCGGCGCCACTCGGGTCGAGGCGGCGGAGCACGAAGGCGATGCGCTCGCTCCGCGTGGCATCGACGACATGGTCGGGCAGTCCGGCCAGCCGGCAGACGAGGCTCGCCGACACCAGGTAGAAGCGCCCGTGCGCCGGTTGGAAGAGCTTGAGTGGCCGGGCCAGGTCGGGGCTGGGCACGAGCGCGGAGAGATCCGGCCCGGGGAGCGCCTGCAGCCGGGTGGCGAGCTCCTCCATGAAGCGGTCCGACTCGAAGCACAGGAGCTGGGGCGCCCGCATCCGCGGCGGCTCACTGCTCGCCGTGCTCCACAGCGGCGAGGCGGTCACCCACTGGACCTGATGGGGAAGGAGCCCGGCCATCACCAGATGTTCCCCGCGCCGGGCGTGTACGAGGTGCTGACCACGCTGTTGGTGATGACGGTGTCCGCCTGCACCACGCCGCTGAACTTCGACATGCCGGCGTTCACCGTGAGCATGCTGACGGAGAGCTCCGCCGTGCTCGCCGTCACCGTCACCTTCGCGGAACTGGTGAGGGTGATGCCGCTGGCCTCCATCTTCAGGGAGTTGCCGTTGGCGTCGTGGGCTTCGATGGAGGCGGGCCCGTCCTTGAGCGTCACCTTCTGGCCGGCGGGCGTCTCCAGGATGAGCGTCTCCTGGCCGTCCGTATCGTCGAGGGTGAGCTTCACCCCGTTGCGTGAGCAGATGACCTTGCGCGCGTTCTTCCCGGCGCCATCCATGCTCTCCGGTGGGCGATCTCCTCCATTCCAGAGTGCGCCCACCACGAAGGGGCGGCGGGGGTCGCCGGCCTCGAAGCCCACCAGGACCTCGTCGTTGAAATCCGGGACGAACCAGGTGCCGCGGTTGTTGCCGCCCATGAGGGTGGCCAGCCGGGCCCAGGCCTCGTAGCGCGCGCCGCCGGAGTCCGGGGCCCAGGGGAGCGTCACCTTCACGCGGCCCTGGTTGTCCGGATCCTTCACGTCGCTGACGAGGGCCGGATAGAGGCCGTAGAAGCGCCCGCCGAGCCCCTCCGGCACCCGCTCATCAATGATGGTCTCGAAGGCAGTCCTGTCGTACATGCCGGCCCCCTACTCCTTGCCCAGCCCCGGACGCTCGCCCACGAACTCGGTGCGCAGGCCGCGCGCGCCGTCGAAGCTCACCGTCACGTCCGTCAGGTAGTACTTGCCGCTGAAGAGCTGCCCCAGCCCTCGCAGCTCCACGCGCGCTCCGGCCCGCAGCCGGGGGGTGGGCTCCGCGATGCCACGGCCCACCAGGAAGCGCCGTGCGGAGAGCCGGAAGAAGGTCTCCGCGCGGGCACGGGCCTCGTCACTGTTGAGGGGAACGGTGTGGACGAGCACCTCCTTGCGCTCGCCCAGGGCGGAGCCGAGGACGCTCGCACCGCTGAGTCCGCCGTCCAACTCGGCGCCGAGCACCGAGTCCGTGGCCACGTGCTTCAGCGCTTCCTTTCCCCGCACGTCCCAGCCGCCCACCATCACTTCGCTGCGCTGCCCGGCCAGATCCGCGAGGACGCTGAACTCGCGCAGCTCGTTGTGGTAGCCCAGCACGAGCGGCGTGCCCGCGCGCTTCTCGTGCGCCTGCGCATGCAGGGTGGAGCCCACCACCCACAGCTCCGCGTCGAGCGTCCGGCAGCGCTCGCGCAGGAAGGCCAGGTCGCTCTGGTTCACCTGGGCGAGCACCTTGTAGGTGGGGCCCCTCACGTCCACCTGCGCGGTGAGACCATGCCGGCGGGCCACCTCCTCGATGACGGCCGCGTCGCTGAGGCCCTCGTACGTCTGGGTCCGCCGGGTCATCCGCAGCTCTTGCAGCCGGTCCTCGGCGAGCACCGTCAGCTCCGGGGGACTGGCTTCGGGGAAGCGGGCCTCGAGCGCGGTGATGCGGCCGTCGAAGAGCACCGTCTGGCCAAGCCGCACCTGGAAGGGCTTGCCGAAGTCGAGCATCCGCCGATCGAAGTAGAGGAAGCTGGTGCCGCCCCCGGAGGGACCCCAGTTGCCGAACGTCGCTTCGCACCGGTACAGGCCCTGGGTGTTCTCCGCGATGCGGAGCAGGAGCAGCCCGCCCGTGAGCGTGGGTTGCGCCTGTCCATCCACATGGAAGGTGGGGCGGGACGTCTTGAGTTGGCTGGAGTCGGTTCCGTCGGCCATGGCTAGTACACGCGCACGCGGCGCTGGCGCTCCAACTCGCGGTGGAAGAGAAGGGCGAACTCCGCTGCTTTTTCAGGCGCGGAGGGGGGAGTGCCGCCGGGCTCGGGCTGGGCGGCGGGCCGTGGCACGGGGGCTGTTTCGGGGACGACTTCGAACTCATTGATGACGACGGCCATGGTCCGCTCCTCGGTCAGCCTTCATTGAAGGTGAAGCCCGCCTGCGCCCCGGTTCCCAGTCCCACTCCCGCCTTCAGGTCGAGGAGCCGTCCTGGCTGGAGCAGTCGCGGGTTCTCGATGCCGTTGGCGCTGGCGATGGCGCGCCAGTCCGCGCCATCGCCCTCCGCGGACGCCAGGCCCTGCAGCGTGGCGCCGGCGGACGCCTGGACCATCGGCACGGTGCCCGGAGGCATGCCGCTCGGCGTCCGCGCACTCCCGGGAGTGCCCTTGACGGCACGGAAGGAGAAGACGGTGACCTTCTGCTGCGTGAGGGTGAAGGACACGCTCGCCCGGAGCGGCTTTCCCTCGGGGGAGAAGAACTCGAGCGACTCCTCCAACGACTCCATGACGCCGTCGAACTCGAAGGTGCCCCAGAGGAAGCGGACGGCGGGAGGAATGAAGTCCTCCCCCACCTTCTTGGGGGTGATGAAGAAGGCGACCTTCTGGGTCAGCTTGCGGACGTCATCCAGCTTCGCGTCGACGTGCTCCGGATGGGTGACGTCGAACCAGAGCTGGACGGCGAGCTTGGTGGTGCCGGCGCCCACGTACTGCCGGCCCGGCGTGCCGCGCTGGTCTCCGGTGCCGGAGGGCGTGGGCACCTGATTGGCGAAGCTGACCTTCAGCGTCTCCGGATTGAACTGCACCTGGGTCCAGGTGCCGCGCTCGATTTCCTCCGTGAATTTGGCGTTGAGCTGGCGCAGCTCGGCCTTGGCCAGGGGAGTGGGCTCGGGCATGGCTCAGACACCTCCGGGAATGCGCTTGCGGGTGAGCGACTCGTAGGCGAGCTGCAACTCCTCGATGGCCACCGCCCCATCCCTGGCATTGAGGGCCGGCGCCTTGAGCTTCACCGGCAGGCAGCGCGACAGGATGAAGCGCGCGCGCTCCACCTGCCCCGGCCCCGGAGCGAACACCACCACCTCTGCGTTGGCGCGCAGCCGGGGCCGCAGCTGCACGGCCTCGAACCAGTCCCACAGGTCGAAGCTGGCGGTCATCCCCCGCTTGAGCGTGAGCTGCCCGAAGCCGAGCGGACCCGTGAGGCGGATCTGCCGGCCGTTGTTGCCGCCCTCGCGAATCGTCTTCACGTCCATCGTCATCTCCAGGCCGTCGCATTCGGAGAAGGCGGCGCTGCACGCCTTCTGGCTGACGTCCCGGATGTCGATCTCCACCGCGAAGGCGAACGCGGTGAACGGGGCGATGGTGGTCTCGTCCTGGGGCGTGGACATGGCCTAGCGTGCCTCCGTGACGAGCCCGTGCTCACCGCTCTGGACGAGCCGCACGTTCAGGAAGGTGAGGGGCGTGGACGGTGCCACCTTGATGTCCACGAAGAAGCGGCCCTGATCCATCTGGGCGGGTGTGTTGAGCGCGTCCCCCGTCACCACCTGGAAGGCGCCCTCGCGCGTCTTCCCGGCGAAGGCGCCCCGGGTGAAGAGCTCTCCGAGCAGCGCCTCGAAGCCGCGCTGCACCCGCCGGTGGAAGCTGGGCTCGTTGGGCTCGAAGACATAATCCGCTCCCAGCCGGAGCACCGCCCGCCGCAGCAGGGAGAGCAGCCGCCGCACGGAGATGGGTTGCACCCCCGGCTCCAGCGCGAGCGTGTCCGCGGACAGGGTGAGGAAGGCCCGAGGCTCCTGGCGCACCACGTTCACCCGTGCCTCCTGGAGGTCCAACCACCGCTCCCGGGCGAGCGGCGGCGTGAGCGCCACCACGCCGCGCCAGGGCTCGTTGGCCGGGGCCACCCACGCACCGCGCTCCATCGCTCGCCGTGCCAGCACGCCGCACGCCGTCCCGTCCGGAGGCATGCGGCGCGGCGGCGGGGGCTGGCCTTCCTCGGAGACGAGGAGCCACGGGTGATAGAGGGCGCCGTAGCTCAGGGCGTGCTCCTCCGCGAAGCCCAGGGCCTGGACGCCCTCGGTCGCCCTGGCCAGCGGGGACTGGAGCTGCACCGCGTGCGCCAGCGCATCGTCCTCGAGGTAGTGCTCGGGGAGGGACAGCACGGCCAGCAGGTCCCCGCGCGCGCACGCCATGCGCAGCAGGGCCCGGTGCACCGCCAGCAGCGGCCCGGCCGAGAACGAGGACTTCAGCCGCCAGCTCACGGGGGGCGTCACGGTGACGGCCACGCCCGTCGCCGGCGGACCGGCGGCACCGGCTTGTTCGGCGTGCACGCGGTAGTAGCGGATGCCGGCGGGGAGGCCATAGATGGTGCGTTGGATGTCCCGGCCCCGGTACGCCTCCCAGGCATCGACGAAGTCCGGCCGGGTGGCCTCCTCCATCACATAGGTCACGTCCGTCCCGGGCACCTGTGCCCAGCTCAGGGTGAAGACCTGCTCGGCCGCGGGGTGGGTGGGCCTGGCCACCAGG
>NZ_RAWN01000247.1:0-12229 GCF_003668895.1 Corallococcus sp. AB045 | reverse complement strand
GCAATACCCCACCCGCCCCCGGTCGAAAACCCGAGCCGCTCCGCCCGGTTGCCTGGGTGGTTTTCTTGCCTACACGCGCCAGCGGAGGGAGCCTCTGGCCCAGGACGCTACAGGACGAGGTGGCCATGAAGCTGGGCGCATGGATGGCGATGCTGGCGATGACGACGGGCTGTGCGACCGGATCCCCCACGGGGGCCTGGGTGGCGTCGGATGCCGTGCGCTACCGCTCCGCCTCCCCGCCAGCCTTCCCGCGCGCCGCGCTGTCCGAGGAGGTGGCGGTCCGTGAGCGCGCCCCCGCCGAGCGGCCCGCGAAGGCCCCCGCCCCGAGCAAGGCCCCGGCGGTAGCGAAGGCACCGGCCAGGAAGGCTCCGGCGAAGGCGCGCGTCACGCCCGCGAAGCAGACGACCGCGAGCCCTGCCCCCACGGCCAATCCCCGCGAGCGCGTGCTGGCCACGGCGCGTGCACTGGTGGGGCAGTCGTCGGTGCAGGTGAGCGGCAAGCGCTACCCGGCGGACTGCACGGCGCTCATCGATGCCACCTACTCCCAGGCGGGCGTGAAGTTCCGGGGCACCCTCAAGCCCGGGGACAACGGCGTCACCGCGATGTACCGCTACGCCCAGGCGAACGGCCGCGTGTACACGAGCGGGCGCCCCGTGCCGGGCGACCTGGTGTTCTTCCGCGAGACGTACGATCAGAACCGCGACGGCCGGCGCAACGACGGCCTCACCCACGTGGGCCTGGTGGACGGCGTGGACGCGGACGGCACGGTCACCGTCATCCACCGGGTGAAGCGCGGCGTGGTGCGCTACCGGATGAACCTGGCGCGACCCCACATGGCCCGCGATCCGAAGACGGGCGAGGTGCTCAACGACATGCTGCGAAGCCCCGCCCCCGGTCAGCCGCACGTGCTCACCGGCCAGCTCTTCGCCGCGTTCGGCAGCGTGCTGCCCTCCGGCCCGGCGAAGCCCATGGCCGTGGCGGCCCGCTGAAAAAGGAAAGCCCGCCGATTCCATCCGTGCGCTTCCGGAACCAGCCGGAGCGCCGCGGGGAACCGGCGGGCCTGGACTGCCAAATCGGTTGAAGGTCAGGTCGACGTGGACGTCGGCACGCGGGCGGTGCGGTCCCACGCGGCGCGCTGCGAGTTGCGCAGGAAGCGCCAGAAGCCCACGGCGATGGCCGCGTTCATGGTCACGAAGTAGTACGCGATGGACGTGGCCTTCTTCGCGGCGCCGCTCTTGAAGACGCCGGAGCGGCCCAGGTACGCCAGGGCGTAGAAGCCCAGCTGCGCGCCCAGCGTGAAGCGATAGAACAGGCTGTCGAGCAGGAACAGGTTCGCGACGAGCGCCAGCGCCATCAGCGCCGGAGCGCACCAGCGCAGGAGCTTGTGCGACCAGAAGGCGAAGGCGGCGAAGCCCGCGGTGGGCAGGAGCAGCCCGGGCACGAGTCGCAGGCTCTGGAAGTTGCCCGCCGCGATGCGCGCGCGCCGGCCGAACTCCTTGCCGTAGTCCTCCGTCGTCTCCTCGTGGGCGACGGCCCCCTCCTCGTAGACGACCTTGTAGCCGCTCTCCAGGATGCGCAGCGGAATCACGAAGTCATCCACGATGGTGGACGGCGGCAGCTGGGTGAAGAGCGAGCGCCGGATGGCGTAGAGGCCGCCGTTGGCCCCCACCACCGCGCCGCGCCGGCCCTCGTACATCTTGATGAGGGACTCGTAGCTCCAGTACGCGCTCTCCTCGTAGTCCTGCTTCGTGGGGTTGTAGAGGCGCAGCTTGCCGCAGACGGCGCCGACCTCCGGATCCTCGAAGTGGCGGACGATCTTCCGCACCGCGTCCGCGTCGATCATCGTGTTCGCATCCGACAGCAGCACGATGTCGCCGTGCGAGGACGGGATGCAGCGGTTGAGCACCGTCGTCTTGCCTGCGCGAGCCGCGGGCGACAGGCGCACGCGTGGATCCGTGCACTTCTGCACGAGCCCGTCCGTGCCGTCCGTGGAGCCGTCCGAACCGATGACGACCTCGAAGCGGTCCGCCGGGTAGTCCAGCGCCAGGCTGTTCTTCAGCTTGGACTCGATGCAGTCCGCCTCGTTGTAGGCGGCCACCACCAGACTCACCGAGGGCAACGGCCCGGCCTTGACGCCCGCGCGTGCGGCCTCACCCGAGCGCATCTTCCGCATGTTCTGGAAGACCTGGGCCGCGCCCTCCAGGGCGAACAGGCTCAAGGGATAGAGAAAATAAGTGTGCACGAGCGCCAGCGCCGCGCACCAGAAGAAGACCTCCGCCATCGACCCACCCTCCGAACCCCGAGTCCTCGACTCCCAGGGACGAAGCAAGGTGCATGCCTGAGCGTCCAGAGGGACTTCAGGGCGAGGGAGCCAGCGAGCCCCCGGGACGGACTGGAGTTTCTCCAGGGTGAGACGGAGGTGATCCGGTCAACGTTTCAGGGCGAGGGCTCGGAGGCGGCGGTCTGGGCAAGCATGCGCCTGGCCAGGTCGTGCTTGGGGTTGAGCGCCACCACTTCGTCCAGCAGCTTCCGGGCCGTGTCCGGGTCACCCAGGCGGATGGCCAGCCGAGCCCCCAGGACGAAGGCGCGGAAGAGGTACCGGTCCTGCGCACGCAGGGCTCGCAGCTCCTCTGCGACGGCCTGGACGGTGGCGTCGGGCGAGCCGGAGCTGAGGGCGTATTCGGCGCGGGCGATGACGCTCCAGGACTGCTGGAGCTCCACCTGGCGCAGGCGTTCCGCGAGGGCCAGGGCGTTGGGGGCACCCGTCACCGCGGCATAGAGGGCCTGGGCCTTGAGGCGCGCGGCGACGGCGGCGGCGGGCTCCACGTCCGGAGCGGCCCGGAGGGTCTCCATCAGCGCATCGAGCACCTTGCGCCGCTCGGCGATTTCGGTGCGCAGCGGCTGCATTTCGCGCTCGGTCGCGCGCAGGTCGTCATGGAGCGCGTTGGACTCAGCCATCCAGCCCAGCGACGACTTCGCGGTGGTGACCTCGTTGATCCGCCGCTTGATCGTGGCCGACTGGAGGGTCAGCCGGTCGAACTCGGCGTGCAGGTCTGACACCTGGAGGGTGTAGGCCACCGCCAGCTCGGCCTGGACCTCGGCGTACTTCGGATGGGCGGTGGCCAGGGCCTTGAGGCCCTCGATGGCCTGTTCGCGCGCGGGAGCATCATCACGGCGCAGCGAGCCGACGGCGCGGTCCTTGTCCGTCACGGCCTGCTCGGGCATGGCCGCGTTGCGGTCGCGGAAGACGGGATACGCCAGGTACCCGGCCAGGAGGATGCCCGCGAGCACCGCGAGCCCGAGGAGCACCCAGCTCACCGAGGGGGTACGCCGGTTGCCGTCCTCGATGACGATGGCGCCGGCGCGGGAGGATGCCCCGAGCAGCTCCGGAGGCAGATCGCCGGAGGACTTCCGGGAAGGAAGGGGCCGGTCCAGACCGCCCCCGAGCACCGACGCGCCGGAAGGCGAAGCCGCGGGCCTGGAGGGCTCGGTGCGAGCGAAGGGCGCGTCATCGCCGGGCAGGGAGACCGTCGCGGTCGGCGCGGAGGTCGCCCAGGGCGCGTCGCCGTGGCCTTCCGGAACGAGCTTGGAGCGTGAGCCGCCCGTCGCCGACCACGGCGGATCCGTGGGGTCGCCCGAAGGCGAGATGTCCTCGAAGGACCGGGGAGCGGAGGACACGGGAGAGGCCGACATCGAACCGGACGCGTGCGTCGAACCACCGGCCTCGACCGGGCCTCCGGCGTCGAGCGAACCGGCAACCGCAGGGCCCGACACCGCGCCAAACGCACGGGTGGAACCGACCGCCTCTGCCACCGGTGAACCCGAGGGGCCCGGCACCGCACCGAACGCGCGGGTCGCTCCAATGCTCGCGTCGACAGCACCGGAGGGCGCTGGGCCCGACACCGCGCCAAACGCACGCGTCGCCCCAATGCCCGCATCGGCGGCACCAGAAGGCGGAGGATCCGACACCGCGCCAAACGCACGCGTCGCGCCAACACCCTCCGGCCCACGCGATGAAGCACCAGGCTCCGCGAGGCGGAACGAACCCGAGGACGAAGCGGAGACAGCACCGAACGCGCGCGTCGTTGCCCCAGGAGCCGCACCCTGCCCCGGCTGCGCCGCGGGAGGAGGAGCCCCCAATCCAGACCCCACCGCTCCGAAGGCTCGCGTCGTGCCCATCGCCGCCGGAGGCTGCGCGCCGGACGCCACGGGAGGCGGCGCCGCGACCGGAGCGATGGACGGAGGCGGAGGAATCACACCGGACGAAGTCAGC
Organism: Corallococcus sp. AB045; assembly: GCF_003668895.1. Classification (NCBI taxonomy): domain Bacteria; kingdom Pseudomonadati; phylum Myxococcota; class Myxococcia; order Myxococcales; family Myxococcaceae; genus Corallococcus; species Corallococcus sp. AB045. The sequence goes on along the minus strand of NZ_RAWN01000247.1, from coordinate 7,956 downwards.
GCACCCGAAGCCGGAGTCGGCTGCGGAACGAAGGACCCGGACGCCGTGGTCGAACCCGCGAACAGGTTCGTGGACTTCAGGCTGGAAGCGCCCTCACCGCCGAAGATCTGCGTGGACGACTGCGTACCCGTCCGGTCTCCCCCACCCGCCGGAGGAATCTTCGGCGCGGGAGCCATGACGCCGGTGGGCGAAGCCTTGAACACGTGGCCACACCGGGTGCACTGCACCGACGCGCCACCAGGCGGCAGGAGTCGGGCATCCAGCACGTACTGCATCGAGCATTGCGGGCAGGCGATCTGCACCGGCCGTGCTTACCACACGCCCCCATTGGCCGCCGCCGCGTCCAGCACGGTGGCTGCCCGGAGGGTCTCCAACTTGGCAGCGCCCACGCCGGGCACGGCGTCCACGTCCTCCCAGCTCGAGAACCGGCCCTGCTCCTCGCGGGCGGACACCAGCCGTTTGGCCAGGTCACGGCCCACACCGGGCAACAGGGCCAGCTCGGACTCGGAGGCGGCGTTGAGGTCCAGCTTGAGCCCCAGCGCGAGCGCCTGTGCCCCCGTAGGCACCGCGCCCGGGCCACAGGTGGCCAGCCCCGCCGGGTCCAGCCGCACGGCCTCCGGCGGGCAGTCGAGCGAGGGCCGCGAATCCGGCCACCGCGCCCGGGCCATGAAGCCCAGGGCGAGCAGCCCCAGGGACAGCGCCGCGAGCGCGGACGTGCGCCCGAACCGCTTCAGGCCTTCTGCCCCTTCAGCGCGTCCACTTCCGACACGGTGGGGTTGGCCGTCACGGGGGGCGGCGCGTCCAGCCCGAAGGCCGTGTGCAGCGCGCGCACCGCCAGCTCCGTGTACTTCGTGTGGATCACGCAGGAGGTCTTGATCTCCGACGTGGAGATGAGCTGGATGTTGATGCCCTCCTGGGAGAGCGTCTGGAACATCCGCGCCGCCACGCCCGAGTGGTTGCGCATGCCCACGCCGACGATGGACACCTTGGCGATGGCGTCATCCACCTCCACGCCGGTGGCGCCCACGTCCTGCGCGGCCTGCTTCACGACCTCGTGGGCCTTGGCGAAGTCCGACTTGGCGACGGTGAAGGTGACGTCGGTGCGCCCGTCGCGGGACAGGTTCTGCACGATGAGGTCCACCACGATGTGCTTCGCGTCGAGCGCCCCGAAGAGCTTCGCCGCGGCGCCCGGCTGATCCGGCACGCCCACCACGGTGATCTTCGCCTCGTTCCGATCGTAGGCGACCCCTCGAACCAGCACGTCCTCCATGGATGCGTCCTCCTCGCAGACGAGCGTGCCCGGATCCTCGGTGAAGGAAGACTTCACCCACAGGGGCACCTTGTACTTCATGGCGAATTCGACCGAGCGGATCTGCAGCACCTTGGCGCCCAGGCTGGCCAGCTCCAGCATCTCCTCGTAGGTGATGCGGTCCAGCTTCTTCGCGGCCGGGCACACGTTGGGGTCGGTGGTGTAGACGCCGTCGACGTCCGTATAGATTTCACACGCGTCGGCCTTGAGCGCCGCCGCCAGCGCGACGCCCGTCGTGTCGGACCCGCCGCGGCCGAGCGTGGTGACGCTGCCCGTCTCGTCCACGCCCTGGAAGCCGGCGACGACGACGATCCTCCCCTGCTTCAGCGCGGCGCGGATGGGCTCCGCGTCGATGCTCTTGATGCGCGCCTTGGAGAAGGTGCTGTCGGTGACGATGCGCACCTGGTGGCCGAGGAAGCTCACGGCCTTCCCGCCCTGCGCATGGATGGCCATGGCGACGAGCCCGATGGACACCTGTTCGCCGGTGGCGACGACGACGTCCTGTTCGCGCTCGTCGGGCCGGTCGGTGATCTGCGCCACCAGCTTGAGCAGGCGGTTCGTCTCTCCGGACATGGCGGAGACGACCACCACGACGTCATGGCCGGCCTTCTGGGCGGCGATGCAGCGGCGAGCGACGTTCTTCATGCGCTCGGTGTCACCCACCGAGGTACCGCCGTACTTCTGGACGATGAGGGCCACGGGGCTTGCGACCTCCCTGCACGGACGGGCGCAGGCTATATGGGCGCCGGGGCCTGGGTGTAAAGGGCCCTCAACCTGCCTGCCGCGAATCCGCTAGCCTTCGTGGCCCAACGAATTCAAGCCGCATACCCGGAGTAGCCCGAACATGTCCCGCCCCCGCCTCCTCATCGATGGTGACACCCTGAAGCTGGAGGAGATCCTCCAGGTCTCCCGCCACGAAGTCACGGTGGAGCTCGCCCCCGAAGCCGCAAAGCGGGTGCAGGCCTCCCGGGCGTTGGTGGACCGGGTCGCCGCCGGAGACACGCCGTCCTACGGCATCAACACGGGCTTCGGCACGCTGGCGGAGGTGCGCATCGACCGGAAGGACCTGCGCGACCTGCAGCGCAACCTCATCCTGTCGCACGCCTGTGGCGTGGGGAATCCGCTGCCCCTGCCGGAGGCGCGCGTGCTCTTGCTGCTCCGGGCCAACGTGCTGGCGAAGGGCTTCAGCGGCATCCGGATGGAGACGCTTCAGCTGGCCATCGACATGCTGAACAAGGACGTGGTGCCGGTGGTCCCCGAGCGGGGAAGCGTGGGCGCGTCCGGAGACCTGGCCCCGCTGGCGCACCTGGCGCTGGTGCTGATTGGCGAGGGCGAGGCGTTCTTCGAGGGCATGCGGATGCCGTCGAAGCAGGCGCTGGAGAAGGCGGGCCTGAAGCCGGTGGTGCTGGAGGCGAAGGAAGGCCTGACGCTGATCAACGGCACGCAGGCGATGTGCGCGGTGGGCACGCTGACGCAGCTGCGAGCGGAGCTGCTGGCGGACGTGGCGGACATCGCGGGAGCGATGACGGTGGAGGGCCTGCTGGGCAGCCACAAGCCGTTCCTGCCGGAGATCCACGCGGTGCGTCCGCACGCGGGTCAGAAGGCGGTGGCGGACCACCTGCGCCGGATTCTCAAGGGCAGCGAGCTGGTGGAGACGCACGTCAACTGCAGCAAGGTGCAGGACCCGTACAGCCTGCGGTGCATCCCGCAGGTGCACGGCTCGGCGCGAGAGGGATTGGCGTTCGCGCGTCGCATCCTGGAGGTGGAGGTGAACAGCGGGACGGACAACCCGCTGGTGTTCCCGGACACGGGGAACATCATCTCCGGAGGCAACTTCCACGGTCAGCCCATCTCGCTGGCGATGGACGTGGTGGCCATGGCCCTGACGCAGCTGTCGAGCATCAGCGAGCGCCGAGTGGAGCAGATGGTGAACCCGAGCCTGTCGGGTCTGCCCGCGTTCCTGGCGAAGAACAGTGGGTTGAACTCCGGATTCATGATCGCCCAGGTGACCGCGGCGGCCCTGGTGGCCGAGTCGCGCATCCTGAGCCACCCGGCCTCCGTGGACTCCATCCCCTCCTCCGCGGGCCGCGAGGATCACGTGTCCATGGGCATGACGGCCGCGCTGAAGGGGCGGCAGGTATCGGAGTTCGCGCGTTCGTGTCTGGCCATTGAGCTGCTGGTCGCGGCGCAGGCGCTGGACTTCCGTCAGCCGGTGAAGCCCGGCAAGGGCGTGCTGGCGGCGTATGAGCTGATCCGCGGCAAGGTTCCGCACATGGACCGGGACCGCGAGCTGCATCACGACATCACGGCGGTCACGGCGCTGGTGGAGTCCGGGGCAATTCGTGAAGTCGTGCGCTCGGCCTCCACATAACAACAATCCAACAACACACCCAGCACCCACCTGTACCCACCAAGACAGAAGCCTCATCAATTCCTAGCGCATCCTCACGAAAGCACCGCATCTCCCATCCAACAACAACTCCAGACCCTACAGAACAATCATGCTAATTCGATCCTACGGCTTATTTTGGCATGCAGACCAAGTCAGTTGGTTTCCAGGGAAAGGTCGAGCCTTTCGACTACTTGGCAGACGCAATTGGAACCTACCCAAACTGCGAGTTGCGGATTTTCGCCAACAGAGTGGCATTTATATCCTTTATGGAAATCATGGTCCTCACTATGTTGGCCTTGCACGCAAACGGGGGATTGGCGTTCGACTCAGAGAGCACTTGAATGACGACCATAAGGGGCGTTGGGATCGTTTCAGTTGGTTCGGGTTCCAGGCCGTTCTGACATCAACCGACGATCTCGGCCTTCGCACCCTAAAGAAACTAGCAACAACAGGCATCAGCAGCCCACGAGACCTAATTGCCGACACCGAAGCCCTTTTAATCAAGGCAATGGGGCTTCAAAACAAAGCCGACATGAATTTCAAAAAAGCCCTCTGCTGGGAACAGGTGCATCTTCTTGAGATCGACCAAATCATGTCGAAAATCTCATAACGACAAACAGCCAACATCACACCATTAGACTCCTAACTTGGTGCTACACATCCTGCGAAATCCAGCACCACACAGCAAGGCCCAATTCGAAGCCAGTCCCACGCAAGCGACAAAAAACAGAACAATCCGCCTCCCTATGGCATCCACAAGATTCGAATTTGAAAATGTCATTCTAAGATTCCGTGATCTATCCACTCAGGATGGAGAAACGGTGTCGCTTCACTCCAACATTGCTCGCGAACACGGCTTCGTCTGGTGGGGGTGGTGGAACAAAGGTGGCGAGCAGGTCCCATCGGAGGAATTTGCAGAACTTCGCCGCAAGGCTCGTCAGCCGGGTGGACTAACACTTTACCTTCTCGATTCCGGCCATAGCCAAACCTATTCTTCTGTCTGCACAGACATCCACTGGGAGCCAGGTGGCGAGCCAATTGCCTCCCCAGATCCAGAGAAAACCCCATCTTACTACCGTGAGAAAAAGGTACTTGCATGGTTCAAACTCGGCCCGATCGAATCCCACCACCTAGAGACATCCAAGTACACCTATGTGCGAGTAGACCGATTTTTCACATCACAGCCTTCTAAATACAGTGCCTTCTACAACAAGCGCATCTTTTCTACACACGAACTAACCGAGCAGAATCGAACCATTTGGTTCATGCGCAAGGCGCGCTCCTCTGACAGGCAGCACGAAGTATCTCTGTTGGATGGCGCAACGCTGACCCCAGAACATTTCCCTCAGAGGTTCATCCAATCAGGAAGCAGGAACCTACTTTGGGTATCCGACCTGCACTTCGACACTGGCACAGATAGCCACCACGGATTTTCAATCAATCCCAAAACGCCAGCCCGGAGAACACTTGGGCAGGCTGTCCATGGCGCTCTGGAGAAACACCTCATCAGGGACTTGGGAGGAATGCTGGCTAGTGGCGACATCACTTGGAAGGCCGCCGCAACAGAGTTCGAACAGGCGCTCGGCTTCTTCAAATGGATGGAGAGTTCTACAAACTTAACGCGCTTTCAAATAGCCACATGCCCAGGCAATCACGATCTTTCCTACAGCACTCACAGAGAAGAACGCGACGCACCGATTGACATTACCTATCCCGAAGCAAGAAAAGAATACGCCGAATTCTATGCGAAACTCTTTGGCCTCACACCCAATGAGCACCTCAGTTGCGGCCGGCGTTTTCTTCTCGGGGACTCATACTCTGTCGACATTGTTTGCCTGAACTCATCGATACTTCAGCAACGACCAGGCGTTTTCCGAGGGCACGGATTCGTTGGCGAGGATCAGTTGCGAGATGCGGCAAACGCATTTGGCTGGTCCTCTACAAAAGGAGCAGACCGACGTCCCTTCCGCATTGTCATGCTTCATCATCATCTCGTGCCTGTCACCTACCGAGAACAACCAGATCCCGCCATCTCCTACAGCGTGACCCTGGATGCCGAAGCACTGATGCGATGGGCAGCAGAGTGCCAGGTCGACCTTGTTCTGCATGGACACATGCACGAAGCCTCATGCGTAAAAATATCAAAACCAGCAGCCCTTAGCGGAAAACTAAAGGGATGGCATGACTTCCACGTCATAGGCATGGGCAGCACTGGCGTCTCACGAGACCATCAAGGCTCAACAGGCAAGAACACGTTTGGCATTCTTCGGTTTGAAGACCACAGCGTGATCGTAACCATATACAGCGTTTCACCTACAGACCCCTCGGAGGAAATTTGGTCTGTACAAATCCCGCTTCACCGCGAGAGATAGGATGCGAATTCTCATCACCGACCTAGACAACACCCTCTACGACTGGGTGTCTTTTTTTGCTCGCGCATTCGAGGCAATGGCGAGCGAACTCGTTAGCCTATTGGGCATCCCCCCCCAAACTCTCTTCGATGAGTTTAAGGCCGTACACAGGGCATACGGCGACTCTGAGTACCCCTTCGCCCTGTTTGAACTGCCATCCGTCCATAGGTATTTTGGCACTCTTCCACCCGAGGAACTCAAAGCAAGGCTCGACAAACCACTGCACGCATTCAATTCGGCACGAAAGCGCGAACTTCGGCTCTACGAATCTGTCTCTTCGACACTAAGCAAACTTAACCAAAAAGGAATACGGATTATTGGCTACACAGAGGCGCTTGCCGTCAACGCAGCTTTTCGCCTACACAAATTAGATATCTTGAAGCATTTCCATCGTCTTTACGCTTTGGAGGCCGCAGTTCCACTAACGCCCGTTTCCTCTGACCGCCCAGTTGTGCCTCTTCACCGATCTGATCTCATCGAATTGGTGCCTCGCGTTGAGCGCAAGCCAAATCCTCGCCTACTTGCGCACATATGCGCCCTTGAGCACGTTGACCTAAAGGATGCTTGGTACGTCGGGGATAGCCTTAGTCGCGACATCATTATGGCTCAATCTGCTGGTGTCACCTCAGTCTGGGCCGAGTATGGCACTAAGTACGACCCCGGCCTTTGGAGCACGCTAGTGAAGATTAGCCATTGGACCGACGAGGACATTGTGCGTGATTCTCAGTTGAGGCAACAGGCCAAATCCGTTCGACCCGACCATACAATCCAATCGTATTCAGAACTAATCTCACTGATTTCAAACTAGCAAGCAGCACCGCCGAAACAACACCTCAACACGAAGCATGCACAGTAAACCTAACACTACTCGGTCAGATGAATCGGGCGAGGCAGCCCCGTGTTGATGGGGCATGACGCCCGATCAGCTATGCAAGCTCGACCGAGAACTCTCCGAGTACCTGGACTCGATGACAGCAGGAACGGGGCGCACGGAGCGACGACGTGCCTTGAGCGGCTACGTCACAGGCCTCCTGCTGGACGGAGAACGCAAGAGCATCGAGCCCATGGCGGCACGACTGGCCCAGCGCCCGTAACCGTCCGGCGTAACCGTCCGGCCAACGACGTGCCGTGAGGGATTGCCGGGGTAGCGGCGTGCGGCGGACGCTTCCGGGCATGGCGAAGCAGGTGGAGAAGCCGGAGTGGGCGCGCGTCGCGGAAGCCTTCGAGGCCAGCGGGCAGACGCAGCGGGAGTTCGCGTTGGCGCGGGGCGTGCGGCTGAGCACGTTGCAGTCGTGGGTATATCGGGCACGTCGGGCCGCGCCGTCACGGGCGGAAGCAGTGAGACTCTTGCCGGTGCAGGTGACGACGGCGCCCGCGGCGACGGAGTCCCTGCTGGAAGTGGTCGCCGCGAGCGGAGCGCGGGTGCGATTCGCGGTAGGCACTGACGTGACGTACGTGGCGCGTCTCGTCGCGGCGCTGGGGCGCTGAAGCGGTGTTCGCGCTGCCTGCGTCGGTGCGCGTGGTGCTGGCGGTGGAGCCGGTGGACATGCGCAAGTCGATTGATGGCCTCATGACGCTGGTGCGCGGCGCGTGGGGAGAGGACGTCTACTCGGGGCACCTCTTCGCCTTCGTCTCCAGGCGGGGCGACCGCATCAAGGTGCTGACGTGGAGCCGGGGCGGCTTCGTGCTGCTGTACAAGCGACTAGAGGCGGGACGCTTCCGGCTGCCGCCGGTGGACGCGGGCGCGCAGGCGGTGACGCTGGACGCCACGCAGTTGGCCATGCTGCTGGACGGCATCGACGTGGCCCAGGTGAGGCGCCAGCCCGCCTGGACGCCTCCCGGGC
>NZ_RAWN01000246.1:0-12265 GCF_003668895.1 Corallococcus sp. AB045 | reverse complement strand
CCTTCCGAGTCCCCTGCCCCCTCCGAGGACACACCCGCGCTGAGCCCGGAGGAGATGGAGGAGATCGAGAAGGCGCTGGGCACGGACACGAGCACACGCGCGCGTCCGTCCGGCGACACGTCTCCGGTGTCACCCACCGCGACGAACGACTCCGGCGTGACGCCGCTCAAGCTGCCCAACGCCATCTCCGGCGGCACCAACTTCCTCAACCTGAGCTTCATCCTGGACATGGCCCTGGCGGCCTTCTCCAACAAGGAGCCCCTGCAGGGCGGCGCGCACGACCCGACGAAGAACGGCTTCAACCTCCAGCAACTGGAGCTGTCCATCGGCTCCGTGGTGGACCCGTACTTCCGCTTCGACAGCAACATCGTCTTCAGCCAGTTCGGCGTGGAGATTGAAGAGGCGTACGTCACCACGTTGGACCTGCCCGCCAACCTCCAGGTGCGCGCGGGCCAGTTCCTCACCCGCTTCGGCCGGATCAACGCCACGCACCCGCACGCGTGGGACTTCGTGGATCAACCCTTCGTCATGAGCCGCTTCTTCGGCGCGGAGGGCAACCGCGGCCTGGGCGTGGAGGGCTCGTGGCTCACGCCGCTGCCCTGGTACGTGGAGGTGATTGGCAGCGCCACCGACGCCACGGGCGAGGCCACCGCGCGCAGCTTCTTCGGAGCCTCCGCCGAGCGCGTGCTGTCACCGCTGGACTTCCAGCTCACGGGCGCGGTGAAGCAGTTCTTCCCGGTGTCGGACGACCTGTCGCTGTTGTGGGGCCTGTCCGCCGCCACGGGTCCCAACCCCACGGGCTACCGCAACTACACCAGCATCTACGGCACGGACGTGTACCTGAAGTTCCGGCCCATCACGTCGCAGAGCTCGCAGCAGCTGGTGCTCCAGGCGGAGGTGCTCTACCGCCGCAGGCAGGTGCCGGAGGACGTGCTGTCCGACTGGGGCGGCTACGCGCAGACGGTGTGGCGCTTCTCCAACCGCTGGGCCACGGGCGTGCGCTACGAGTTCGGCACGGCCGCGAAGACGCTGGAGGGCCGCGTGGCGAATGATCCGCTCGACCCCGAATGGATTTCCGACCGCCAGCGCATCACCGCGGCGGTGACGTTCTGGCCCACGGAGTTCTCCCGCCTGCGCCTGCAGGCCGCCACGGACCTCGTGGGCTGGCGCGAGACGCCGGACTACTCGGCCTTCCTCGCCCTTGAAGTCGTGACCGGCGCCCACGGTGCCCATGCGTTCTGACACCTACTTCCGGAGCCCCTCCATGCGTTCCCTTCGCCTGTTCGCGGCCCTGTGCGCCGCCGTCGTCAGCCTCACCGCCGTTCCCGCTCGCGCGGACCTGAAGGTCGTCGCCACCCTCCCGGACCTGGCCGCGCTGGCCAAGGCCGTGGGCGGGGACAAGGTGGGCGTCACCGCGCTCGCGCTGCCCACGCAGGACCCGCACTTCGTGGACGCCAAGCCGAACCTGGCGCTCGCGCTCAACCGCGCGGACCTGCTCATCGCCGCGGGCCTGGACCTGGAAATTGGCTGGCTGCCCACGCTCCAACTGGGCGCGCGCAACAGCCGCATCCAGACGGGCAACGCGGGCTACCTGGACGCGTCGCGGTTCGTGAGCCTCCAGGAGGTCCCCGCCGGGCAGGTGGACCGCAGCCAGGGCGACGTGCACCCCGGCGGCAACCCGCACTACCTCTATGATCCGCGGCAGGCCCTCAAGGTGGCGGCCGCCATCGAAGCGCGCATGTCGCAGTTGGATGAGAAGAACGCCGCCACCTACAAGGCCAACCTCGCGAAGTTCACGCAGGAGCTGCAGGCGGCGCAGGCGGGCTGGGAGAAGCGGATCGCGGGCTTCAAGGGCGTGCCCGTCATCGCGTACCACCGCACGACGGCGTACCTGCAGGACTGGCTGGGCTTCAAGACCATCGCCTTCCTGGAGCCCAAGCCGGGCATCCCGCCGAACCCGTCCCACGTCGCGCAGGTGCTGGCGCAGGGCAAGGCCAACAAGGTGAAGCTGGTGCTCAAGGAGGACTACTACCCGGACAACATCGCGAAGCTCGTGGCGTCGAAGATTCCCGCCGCGCTCGTTGCGCTGCCCGGCGGCACCGACTTCCGTTCCAGCCAGACGTACGTGCAGCGCCTGGAGCTGATGGTGGGCCGGCTGGAGCAGGGCCTCGCCGGGAAGGGGGAATGACGCCATGAGGCGCTTTCCAACCCAGGCGTGGTTGATCCCCGTCGCGCTGCTGTCCGGGTGCGCGTTCGACGCGGGCGAGGGCTTCGCGGTGCTCGAGCCCTCCGTCGCTGTCGCGTACACGCCGGTGTCCGGGCGCAACGCGGGTGACGACTACCAGGCGCTCGCGTCCGACTTCCAGCTGCGCATGGACACCGGCACGGTGAGCCTGGGCAGCATCGACCTGATGGCCTCTTCTGGTGGAGGAGGTTCCACGACGTTCGACCCGTCCTCGCCGCCGCCGGGCTACTCGCTGTGCCACAACGGGCACTGCCACAGCGACTCCGGGGCGCTCGTGGACTACGAGGACATCCAGGCGGAGCTGGGCGGCGGTGGCAGCACCACCGTCACCGTGGCCAACCTGCCGGTGGACGCGGAGCTGGACCTGCTGGCGCCCGCGGCCCGCGACCTCACCTGCGAGCCCGCCTGCGAGCTGGGCAAGACGACGCTGTCCCGCGGGCGCTGGGCTGTTACGGGCCTGCGGATGACGGGCAGCGTGCGCGATGGCCGCGTCCCTGCGCGCTTCGCGGGGGCCCTGCCCTTCCGATTCACCGCGACGGTGACGGGCGCGGAGGCCACGCCGGTCGCGGTGCTCACCGGCGACCTGGACGTGCCATCCGACCGTGAGAATGACCCGCGCGTGGCGTTGGGCCTGAAGCTGGAGCTGACGCCGGCCCTCTTCGACGCGGTGGACTGGTCCGCCGTGCCGCCTGGCGCCGACGGCGTGGTGGACCTGGATGATCCCAAGAACGCGGCGGTGCGCGCCGCGCTCCTGGAGAAGGTGGGCGCGCTGAGCCCCACCGCGGAGGTGAACCGTGGCTCACGGTGATCACGAGACGGAGCTGGACCGGGGCCACCGCGCCGCGCCGCCGCCGGAGCCGGGCGAGCCGCTGCTGAAGTGCGAGCAGCTCGTCATCGGCTACGGGGGCAAGGACATCCTGCCGCCCATGGACCTGGTGGTGCGCCGCCACCAGTTCGTGGCGGTGGTGGGCCGCAACGGCTCTGGCAAGAGCACCTGGTTCAAGACGCTGCTGGGGCTGATTCCCCCGGTGTCCGGCCGCATCACCCTGGGCGCGCCGCACATCCGCAGCGCGTACGTGCCGCAGATGTCCGCCATCGACTCGCTCTTGCCCGTGCACACGCGCGAGCTGACCGGTTGGGGACGGCTGTCCGGGTGGAACTTCCTGCGGCCCTTCCCCAGCAAGACGGACCGGCAGAAGGTGGAGGCGGCGCTCGACACTGCGGGCGCGCGCGGCATCGCGAAGCGGCCCTTCCGCGACCTGTCCGGCGGCGAGAAGCAGCGCGCGCTGCTGGCGCGGGTCATCGCCACCGAGGCGGACGTGGTGCTGCTGGATGAACCCACCGCCGCGATGGACGCAGTGGCGGAGAAGCAGACGATGCTGCGGCTGTGCGCGCTCGCGCATGACCGCGGACTGGGCGTGGTGGTGGTGAGCCACGACCTGTCCGTCGCCGCCGAGCACGCCGACGTCATCCTCTTCGTGGACCGCGAGCACCGCTGCTTCGTCATGGGCGATGCGCGCACCGTGTTCTGCCACCCGGCCTTCCGCCGCCAGTACGGCGACGATTACTGCCACACCGCGCCCCAGGGACCCCACCGTGGAAACAACCCTGCTTGAGCCTTCGAAGTGGGAACAGTTCCAGGCGGGCTGGGAACTGTTCCGCGACCCCATCCTCTGCGCGCTCATCGCCGGGTGCGTGCTGGGCTTCCTCAGCGTCTACGTCGTGCTGCGGCGCATGGTGTTCGTCAGCGCGGCGGTGACGAACACCGCGGGCCTGGGCGTGGCGCTGGCCTTCTTCGCGGAGATCCACCTGGGCGTGCATGTGGATCCGCTGGTGGGCGCGGTGGTGCTGTCCGTCGCGGCCACGCTGATCCTGATGATTGAACCCGCGCGGCTGCGGCTGTCGCGGGAGAGCCTGCTGGGGTGCGCGTTCGCCTTCGCGGGCGGCGCGGCCATCCTGGTGGGTGACCGCATCGCGCAGGAGGCTCACGACATCCAGGGCATCCTCTTCGGCACCGCGGTGCTGGTGACGCCGGATCAACTCCAGGCGGTGGCGGTGTCCGGCGCGGTGCTGATGGTGCTGCACCTGTGGTGGTTCCGGGGCATCGCCTTCGTGAGCTTCGACCGCATTGGCGCCACCGTGCAGGGGCTGCCAGTGAAGCTGCTGGACACGGTGTTGATGGTGTCCATCGGCGTCATGGTGGGCGTGTGCGCGCGGGCCCTGGGCGCCCTGCCCGTCTTCGCGTTCTCCACGCTGTCGGCCATCGCCGCGCTGGTGCTGGACCTGCGGCTGCCGTGGACGTTCTTCACTGCGACCGTGCTGGGCGGCATCGCGGGCGCGGGCGGGTACCTGTTCGCGTACTTCTACGACTTCCCGGTGGGCGGTTCGCAGACCGTCCTGTCCGGGGTGCTGGTGCTGCTGATGATGCTCGTGCGCCTGGTGCGCGAGCCCTTCACGCGCCGGGCGTGAGCGGTGGGCCGCCGTCGTCCCTTCTTCAGCGGACGGCGGCGGACACCTTCTTGAACTCGGGCGTGCCCGCGCGGCCCAGCATGTCGAACAGGGCCGACTCCACGGTGAGGATGCGCGCGCCCGCGTCGCGGCACAGCTCCAGCCCCACGCGGCGGTCCTCCTCCGAGCGCGACAGCACCGCGTCCGCGAGCAGGCACGGCTCCCGGCCGCTGTCCGCCAGGTCGCGCGCCGTCTGGAAGACGCAGATGTGCGCCTCCATGCCGGTGATCAGCACCTGCTTGCGGTCCCCCAGCACGGAGAGCACGTCCGGCGTGGCGGCGGAGAAGTCCATCTTCTCCAGCGGCTTGAACTCACCCAGGCGCAGCTTGAGCAGCGAATGCGTGCGGCCCAGCCCCTGCGGGTACTGCTCCGTGACGATGACGGGCAGGCCCAGGGCGCGCGCGCCCTCCACGGCGGCGCCCGTGCGCGCGAGCATGCGGTCCAGGGCGTCGCGGTCCATCGCGGCGCACAGGCGCTCCTGGATGTCGACGACGAGCAGCGCGGCCTGCTCGGGCTTCAGGCGGAACGACGGCATGGGGCAGCTCCTTGGAGGATGACCCCTAGTGACGCGAAGGCCGCGCCTGCGTCAAGCGCGGCGGCGTGCGGGCTCAGGCTCCGTGAACGGTCCAGGGCGCTCCTCCACCCCGAGGGACGGGCGCGGTGTCCACCGAGGCCACGTCCGGCACCCGGCGGAGCGCGGTGCGGCCGCGGTGGCCTCGGGCCGCGAAGCCCCGTGCGCGTTGCAGGCCCGGCAGGTGCGGATCCGCGTCGCGCCACAGATCCAACACCACGGCGAAGTCGTGCGCTGCCTCGGTCATGCACTCGCAGGCGACGTGGGCCTCCGCGACCAGGAGCATGCAGTGGCCGCAGCCGGGCCGCTCCCCTGCCCGCTCCAGCGCCAGCTCCAGGGCCTTCTCCTCACGGCCGGAGCGCAGGCGGATGCGGGCCAGCGTCTCACGGGGTGGCCGGCAGAAGAGCGCGGGGCCCACGGGACGCAGACGGCGCTCCAGGCGCAGCGCCCGCGTGAGCGCGGCCTCCGCCCGGCCTGAGTCTCCCCGACGCCCATCCAGCGTGCCCCGCAGCTCCTGCGCGGCGACCTCCACCGTGCGCGCCACGTCACGAGCGCACAGGGCGCGGCCCTCTGAGCGCGGCGCTTCCGACAGGGTGAGCACCAGCGCATCCAGCGTGCCGCACGCGCGCGCCACGTCGCCCAGCCGTCCTGTCTCCAGGGCACAGACGCCTTTCGCGTACAGGCGCACGGCGTCGCGCAGTCCCGCCTCCGCGACGGTGGCGTCGTCTCCCAGCTCCATGGGGACCTCCGCCGCCGCGCGGCTGAAGCCGAAGCGCAGGTGCGCGGCGACGAGCGTGGTGGCGGCGAAGAGCACCGCCTGCGGCTGGCCTCCTGAAGCCTCCACGCGCTGCCGCAGCTTGCGCGCCCAGACCTGTGCGCCCCGGTACTGCCCCACTTCCACGCAGCCTTCGCTGAGCAGGCGCAGGGCGGTGTCCGCGCTCGGCGCCACGTCCAGGGGCAGCGACTCACGCGCGAGGTACGCGTCGTCCGCCGTCACCGCGGCCTCCAGGATGCGGTTCGCCTCCACCGCCTTGCCCATGCGCAGCAGCAGGCGTCCGGCGGCGAGCAGCGCGGGGCTTCCCGAGGGCACCAGCGACGGAAGCAGCTCCGCGCTCTCCAACGCCGTCTCCGGCCGGGCGCTGGGCAGCCACGCCTGCACCCAGGCCACGTGCACGCCCGCGTGGTGCGGGTGCGTGCGCAACAGGTCGCGCAGGATCAACTGCGCGTACGGCTGGCCCTGCCCGGGGCGCCCGTCGGATTCGTACCCGTCCAGCAGGAAGCCCGCGAGCAGCAGGCGCGGCTCGGGCTCCTGGGGGAAACGGTCGATGAGGCACTCCATCTCCCGCACGAAGGCATGTCTGCCATTGGCGGGCCCCTTGTCCGCGAGGAGGCTGGCCGCGACGACCAGCCGCTGCTCCATGTCGGTGGTGCCCTCCGCCAACGTCAGCGCCTTGCGGATGGCCTCCGCGCGGTCCGCGGTGAAGCGCTGTCCCGCGCCCCGGGCGAGCGCGAGCCCCCACCACGCCATGGCGAGGGTTGGGTCCTGCCGCGCGGCCTCCGCGAACGCGCGCCGGGCCTCCAGCGCCCAGCCCAGGTGAAGCAGGCGCAGTCCCTGATCGAAGTACGCCTGCGCCAGGGGAACCTGCGTCGTCACCTGGAGGTGTGCGTCTCCCAGTCCGTCCTGGAGCGGCGGCGTGGGAAGGGCTTCGTCCGGCAGGTCCTCCCACGCGACGTGGGAGTGGACCGACGGGGCATCGGCTCTGAACAGACGTGCCAGCATGGTGTCCTCCTCACGCTCCGGTCATCGGAGCGGCATGGTGTTGCACGACGGCGTCGGTCGCGCGCACGCGCACGGCCAGCCGCATCCAGGCGGTGGACAGCTCTTCGGCGGGAATGGGAGACGCCTTGCGCCGCGCCGCCAGGCACTCGCGCCGCCAGGCCAGGCCCACGTCGCGGGCCACCCACGCCTCGTACTCCGCGAGCCAGTCCGCCAGCCGCGCGAGCCCCGCCCGCGCCGCCCTGCGCTCCGGCCCGGTGGCCGCGTCGCGCCGGACTCCCACGTCCTCCACCCGGAAGGCCGAGCCGCGCGCTTCCTCCACCCACCGGGGCATGAAGCCATCGCGCGGCACGAAGATGGCGGCGCCGCACGACTCGCACAGCGCGCCGAAGCCCCACAGCGTGAGGCGCCCCCCGTCCAAGAGCCGCCCCTGGTACGCGCTCTGTCCCTCCACGCCCGGCGGACGCGCTTCACGCACCAGCCCGTGCCGGAGCAGCACGTTGCCGTCCGGGCAACGTACGTCCTGGCCCAGGCACCACATGGCCACGTCGAACAGACGGTCGCCGTCGCGGCGCACGTCGCAGGGAAGCAGGGAACCGGCACTGACAGAAGAGCTCTTGGACATGGGGCGCCTCTCCTTCCGCTACGAAGCGGCCTTCTTCACGGTGGGACCCACGCGCGCGGACACGTCGCCAAAGAGCGCCTTCGCGTCCACGGCCGTCACTCCCGCCTTGGTGAGCAACGCGTTGACGGCGCGCACCAGCTTGGAGCGCACACGCGGAGACAACGGCTTGTCCTCGCGCGCGGCGGTGAGCTGCTGCTCGCTCAGGCCCCGGCCGCTGCGCGGCTTGCCCAGGCCCAGCTCCGCGTACGGCTTCTGCTGCTGCTCCTTGTCACGGCGGCGCGTGGAGCGCTTGCGCTTGAGGACGCGGTCCTCCTCCGTGTGCGCTTCGAGCTGCTGGGAGCGACGCAGCAACACCGCGGGGGAGATCTTCTGACTGTCGAGGAACTGCTGGAAGGTACCCATGGGGAACTCCTGAGAGAGGGAAAGGGATGGCTAGTGGTCGTGGTCGTGCTCGCCCGACTCCTCGATGACGAGCGACACCGAGGACAGGGTCGAAGGCCCGAAGGTCAGCGTGTGCGTGCCCACGGTGAGCGGCACGACGTGGCGGCCCTTGATGTCCGTGCAGAGCGAGGAGCTGGTGGCGCTCTCCTCGATCTCCACGGCCGCGCCGCTGCTGTTGGTGACCGTCACCGGCACCGGCGCGCTCATGTAGAGGACGTAGTCGGTGGCCTCGGAGACGGCGAAGGACACCGCGCCGCCCTTGCCGCCAGCGACGTCCACCAGCGCGATGTCGTAGCGCTTGTGGTCGTTGCTCACGGCCGGGCCCGTGCCACTGACGGCGGCGGTGACGGCGGCAGCGGGGCCTTCCTGCAGGTGCTCGCAGCCCTCCTCGTCGACGTGGGCTTCCTCTCCATCGTCACCACCGCAACCGGCGGCGAGGAGGGCGGTGGACAGCAGCAGGGCGGACAGAAGCTTCTTCTTCATGATGGGAACTCCAGGGACACGGGGATGGACTGCGGGAACTCCAGCCGGACGGACCGCACGCGCACCGCGCCCCGGAAGGAGCGGCCGCGAAGGACCGGACGGGACTGGAAGGAGGAACCGCGGCACGAAGCGCGCGCCCGTGCGCGTGGCCGGAGGTTCCATGCGCGTGCGGCGGATCCGTTCAGCGAACGGGAACGCGCATGCCCACGACTCCGGTGCCCACGGCACACCCCTGCCCACGACGACACGAGGGACCAGGACGGCGGGCTTCGACGGCGGAGACTAGGCGCGCGGCGGCGACAACTTGGGCGCGAGCCTCAACAGCGCGACGGGTGCCGCGTGGAAGCGGAACACCGCCAGCGCCGGGCTGGAGCGCGTGGAGACCGCGGCCATGACGGGCACGGACTCGGCCGGAGGCAGTGCCTCGCGGCGGAAGAAGGCGTGGTGGCAGTGGGCCTCACCACCGTGGGGCGTGGCCTTCGACTCCGGCGCTCGGGCCACGCGCGCGTCGTCGAAGGAGAGCGCCTCCTCCAACGAGCCGTCGTGGGACGACGCCTCGCCCACGTGCATCACGTCCCCGTGCTCCAGGCACGTGGTGTGCTGCACGAGCGCGAAGTGGAGCACGCTGCCCACATACACCAGCACGCACACGAGCACCCACGGCAGCGCCATCAGGCGCGGCAGGGAGCGACTCGTGCTGGGGTGGCGTCGGAGGCGGCTCACGTCCACTCGGTCTCGAAAAGCAACTGAGTTGTTTTAAGCGACCTCCCTGCCCGGTGCAAGCCGGGATGCCCTAGCCCCGGGCCGGAGGGCGAGGTGGCGGACACCGGGAACCGCGACGGGGGTCGCGGGTTGTGGACCCACGAGCCCCTGGGGTCGTAGGTTCCGCGCGTGCACGAGCTCATGGATGTCCTGCGCAGGCAGGCACACTACTTCGGACCGGAGCTGGCGAAGACCGCCTACCAGCGCGGCCTCGCGGTGACGAAGCAGGATGGCAGCACCCAGCCCATCCCCATCACCGCCACGCCGGTCATCCTGGACGCCGAGGAGATCAAGCGCCGCTCGCTCCTGTCCGCGAAGCTGGCCTCCGCCACGATGAAGATGGCGCGCGCCGTCCTGGGCGGACCAGACGCGGAGCTGCTGCTGGGCGCGCTGTCGCCGCTGGAGCGCCGCATGGCGGAGGCCACCTGGGAGGTGAGCCGCAAGCTCGCCACCACGCGCGTGGACTACTTCGTGTCCGGTGGCCGGCCCTGGGCGCTGGAGGTGAACGCCACCATCCCGGCCATGCAGGGCTATTCGGACATCGCGGCACGCACCTTCATCGAAGTGGTCGCGCGGCACGTGCGCTATCCGGAGAAGGCGCTCGCGTCGCTGCTCACGCTCAACGGCAACAACGCGCTGGCGCTCTACCGCGCGCTGCTGGACGGCTACGCGGCCGAGCGCAACGGACAGATGCCGGACACGGTGGCGCTGCTCTGCCGCAAGAACGACGCGCAGATTACGGAGCTGCGCTGGCTGTGCGAGCGCTTCCGCGAGTTCGGCGCGGACGCGGACGTGGTGCATCCGGAGGACGTGTCCGGAGACGACACCTTCACGGTGAACGGCAAGAAGTACGACCTGGTCTACCGCCACCTCTTCGTGCGCCGGCTGGAGCAGAACCCCGCCCCCTGGGTGGAGGACTTCCTCTCCGTCGTCCCGGGCAAGAAGGCCGTGTTCTTGAACCCGCCCGCCTCGCAGGTGGAGGTGAAGATGACGTTCGCGCTCCTGTCGCAGGCGGTGACGGACGCGGCGCTCGCGGAACGCGCGGGCCTCACGCCGGAGGAGCTGGAGGCGGTGCGCGAGTCGGTGCCGTGGACGCGCCCCTTCCGCCACGGCCCTGGCGTGGATCCGGACGGCGCGAAGGTGGACGACATCGTGGCCCGCGTGGTCCAGGAGCCCGCGAGATTCGTGCTCAAGCGTTCGTGGGACTACGGCGGCAAGGCCGTCTTCCTCGGCCGCTCCGTGGGCACCGTGCCCTACGAGGAGCGCGTGAAGGGTGCCTACGGCGAATCCAAGACGTGGGAACAGCTGTGCGAGCGCGCAGCGACGGACACGCAGGGCGGCGGCTTCGTGGTGCAGGAGGTAGTGGACACACAGCCGGAGGAGCACCTGCTCTGCGGGACGAACCAGGTGCTGCCTACCTCATTCTTCGTGGATTACTCGGCGTACGCCTCTGTTGGGCTCGCGAAGCAGCCCGCGTGGGGCGGGGTGTGCCGTGGGTCCATGTCGGAGATCGTCAACATCGTGGGCGGCGGTGGCGTGCTGCCCCTCATCACGACGGAAGTTGCGTCAAAGCTTTTGCTGGCCTGGAAGGCCCTTTAAGGCGTCCTTCAAGGGTCCTCGTTAAAGAGAGGCCGGGACTGAAGCGGTCCCCGGCCCGAAAGGAAACGAAACACATGGCGTGGGAATCTTCAGGTGGCTGGCAGGGCGGGCAGGCAGGCGCGGTGGACGACGTCCTGGTGCAGGAGTCGCAGCGCGCGTTCATGTCGCGCGTGCACGGTTGGATGTTCGCGGGTCTGGCGCTCACCGGCGTGATGGCGATGGTGACGCTGGCCAATGAGGCGCTGCTCCGCGTGGCGGTGCAGAACCGGATGGCCCTGTTCCTGGTGCAGCTGGGCGTGGTGTTCGGCCTGTCCATCCTTGCGCCCCGGCTGTCCGGCCCGGTGGCCGCGGTCATGTTCGCGGGCTACGCGGCGCTCACCGGCGTGACGATGTCCGTCATCTTCCTCATCTACACGGCCAGCTCCATCGGCCAGGTGTTCTTCATCACCGCCGCGACCTACGGCGCGATGGCCGTCTACGGCACCGTCACGAAGAAGGACCTGAGCAGCTGGGGCACGTTCCTCTTCATGGGGCTCATCGGCATCGTCATCGCCAGCGTGGTGAACCTCTTCATCAAGAGCAGCGCCGTGTCGTTCGTGATGGCCTGCGCGGGCGTGCTCGTGTTCGCGGGCCTCACCGCCTACGACGTGCAGAAGCTGCGCGAGTTCCACGCGGGCACGGGCTTCAAGAGCGCGACCTCGGTGGCCATCGTGGGCGCGCTCACCCTCTACCTGGACTTCATCAACCTGTTCCTGTCGCTGCTGCGCCTGCTGGGCAACCGCCGCGACTAGCTCCAGGCGGTAGGATTCAACGCGGTTCCCCAGGGCGGGGCGCGAGGCGGGTCACCGCCT
Organism: Corallococcus sp. AB045; assembly: GCF_003668895.1. Taxonomy (NCBI): domain Bacteria; kingdom Pseudomonadati; phylum Myxococcota; class Myxococcia; order Myxococcales; family Myxococcaceae; genus Corallococcus; species Corallococcus sp. AB045. The sequence goes on along the minus strand of NZ_RAWN01000246.1, from coordinate 403 downwards.
TCAGCGCTCCGCCTTCTTGTTGAAGGGCATCAGCAGCCGCTCCACCGGGCGCCCCTGCACCAGGTGCTCCTCCACGATGGTGGGCACGTCCTCCACCTTCACGCCGCCGTACCAGGTGCCCTCCGGGTAGACGACCACGGAGACGCCGAAGGCGCACGTGTCCACGCAGCCCGCCGCGTTGGCGCGCATGCTGCGCTTGAGCCCGCGCTTGTCGAGCTCCTCCTTGAAGGCGGCCCGCACCTCCTCGCCTCCCTTGGTGGCGCAGCACCCCTTGGGGTGGCCGTCCGGACGACGGTTGGTGCAGACGAAGACGTGGCGTTCGAAGGGAGGCGGCATGGTCCGCCTCCTAACGCGCCCGGGCGGCGAAATCGACGGCGCCGTTCAGCAGGCGACCGTCCGGGCC
>NZ_RAWN01000245.1:0-12277 GCF_003668895.1 Corallococcus sp. AB045 | reverse complement strand
CGCCGTGCCCCCGGTGCCCCCCGTGGACGAAGCGCGCCGGGTGTTCCTCGCGAGGGCCACCGCGGGCGGCGCGGCGCTCGCGGCGGGCGGCCTCACCGGCTACGGCATGTGGAGCGCCTTCCATCCGCCCGTGGTCAACGAGGTCGCGGTGCGGCTGCCCGGCCTGCCCAAGGCGCTGGATGGTTTCACCATCGTCCACATGAGCGACATCCATGTGGGTCCCATCATCCAGCGGCGCTTCATGGACGAGCTGGTGCGGCGGGCCAACGCGCTCAAGCCGGACCTGGTCGCCATCACCGGCGACCTGGTGGACGGCACGGTGGCGGACCTGCGCCACTCCGTCGCCGCGCTCCAGAACCTCCAGGCGCGCGCGGGCACGCACTTCATCACCGGCAACCACGAGTACTACTGGAACGCCAGCACCTGGGCGGACGCGCTCACCGGCCTGGGCGTCACCGTGTTGCGCAACCGTCACGTGACCATTGGCGACGCGGGCGGCGCGTTCGACATGGTGGGCGTGGACGACTGGTCCATGCGTAACGGCCCCAAGGGTTACAACCTGGACGCCGCCCTCCAGGGCCGGAATCCCGACCGCGCCGCGGTGCTGCTCGCACACCAACCATCCAATTGGGATGTGGCCGCGAAGGCGGGCATGGGCTTGCAACTGTCCGGACACACCCACGGCGGGCAGTTCTTCCCGTTCACCGTCGCCGTCTCCGCCATCTGGAAGCACGACGCCGGCCTCTTCCAGGACGGCGACAACCACCTCTACGTCAGCCGGGGCACCGGTTTCTGGGGCCCGCCCCTGCGCGTCGCCTCGCCGTCTGAAATCGTTAAGGTGACGCTCCTGGCGTGAGGTGTAGATTTACCCGGAAATGAGCAAGGAACCAGCGAAGCGCGAAATCAAACAGGAACGGGCCGCGCGAACGCGGGTCGAAATCCTGGAGGCCGCCATCACGTTGTTCGCTCGGCGGGGCTACCTGTCGACGACGATGTCGGACCTGGCGAAAGCCATCCGGATGACGCCGGGCGCGCTCTACTGGCACTTCCCGACAAAGGAAGACCTGCTCCTGGCGGCCATCGATGAACTGCACCAGCGCTACCTGATGGAGTTCGCGCCGCTGCTCGCCGAGCGCCGCATCCTGACCGGCCGGGAGCAGCTGGTGTTCGTGGTGTCGCGCACGTCGCAGTTCCTGCGCTACCACCGCGAATACGGCATCTTCTTCGGGATGCTGTCCGCCGAGTCCGCGGAGTCCAACGACCGCGTGGCGGAGGCGCTGCGCGAGAAGATCTCCCTCTACGTGGCGGTGCTGGCGGGGATGATCCGCTACGGCCAGAAGCGGCAGGAGTTCCGCCAGGAGGTGGACCCGCTGCACATGGCCCACACGATGATGGGCGGCTACCTGGGCATCCTGCTGCACCACAACCTGTTCCGCGCCGCCGTGAACTACGACCCGCTGATGGCGTCGTTGGATCAAATCCTCTCCGGCGGCCTCCACGTGCGCGGCCCCATGGCCTGATGCGCTGACCCCACCGGGCCGGGCGGCCCGGAAGAACAGACGCCCGGTCCCCCATGCGAGGGACCGGGCGTTTTTCATTTCAGGGAGGCTTTCATCCCCGCTCCCCTCGGGTGAAGGGAGCGGGGCGGGATGCCGGGACTACGGCGTCTCGGTGGGGCTCGACGAGTTCTGAGGCTGGCGCGTCGCGCGCTGCACGAAGTCCGCCGCGTTGTCGTCCGTGTCCTGGCCGTTGCCAGCGAGCTCGTCCGCGCCGCCCACGCCCATGGTGGCGGAGGTGGAGGACGCCCGGGCCTTGCGCTCCAGGCTGCCGCCGGACGCGGGGTGCGCCGGCGCGGCGTGGCCGCCTTCAGGAGCCGCGCCCGTGCCGTAGCCCAGGGTGTCGATGGCGTTCGCGTCGTTGTCCTCCTGCCCGATGGCGGCCGTGCCCAGGCGGACGTGGCCGCCGCCCGACGTGCTGGCGGACGTGTTGAACGAATACGACGCGTCCTTCTCCACCGCGAGGGAGTAGGCGCTGCCGACCACCAGGTAGTAGCCGTGCGCCTTGATCTTCGCGCCCTGGGGCAGCTCGGCGGACTGACCGTACTTGGAGGTCGCGCCCGCGGCCCGGTACTGGACCTTCCAGCCGCTCATGTCGACCTCCGCGTTCGTGGGGTTGTAGAGCTCGATGAACTCGTCCGACGCGTTGGCGGAGGTGCCGCCGCAGAACTCGCTGATGACGACGTGGCCCTGGGGCGGGGCCACCGTCACGGCCGCCTCCTTCGTCACGCCCTGGTAGGACGCGGTGAGCTCGCCTTCGCCCGTGGTCTCCGTGGCGGTGAAGACGACGGTGGCGGTCGTCTGACCTTCCGGCACCGTCACCGTCGTGGCCGCCAGCGAGCCCAGCTCCGCGGGCCTGAACGCCACATCCACGGCCGCGCCGCCCGCGGTGGCCTTGCGGTCCAGCGTGACGGTGAACGTCTGCGTCGTGCCCACCGTCACCGTCACCTTGTCCGGCGTGACGCTGGCGAGCTTCGCGGGCGGAGGCAGCACGGTCAGCTGCGCCGAGCGCGTGATGCCGTTGAGCGAAGCGGACACCGCGCCCGTCCCCTCCCCGTCCGCGGCGGCGGTGAACGTCACCGTCGCCGTCGTCTGAGCCGCGCCAAACGTCACCGACGTGGCGGACAGCGCGCCGAAGGGCGTGGCCGGCGAGGTCAGCGCCAGCAGCACCTGCACGGGCTCCGTCGGAGCGGACTCCAGCGTCACCGTGAACACCTGCTGCGCGCCCGCGTTCACCGTGGCGGTGGACGGGGTGAGCGAAGAGAGCCGCGGCACGTCCGTGATGACGTTCACCGTGGCACTCAGCGTGCCCAGCGTCACCGTGCCGGAGCCAGTGCTGGTCTCGCCCACCGTCAGGTCGAAGGTGGCCGTCAGCGCGTCCGTCGTCACGGCCTGGGCCGTGATGGTGCCGAAGCCCGCGGGCGCCACGGCCACGTCCAGCGTGGTGCCCGCCGGCACCGGCCGGTCGAACGTCACGGTGAAGCGCGCGGTACCGCCCTGCGCCACGCCCTGCGTCGCCGGGGTGAGGTCCGCGGCGCTGGCCGCCTCGTTCTCACCCAGCACGCGCAGCTCGGCCGTCTGGGAGGACGTGCCCAGCGTCGCGGTGAGGGTCACCGAGGCCGCCTCCGCCTTCGCCTCGAGCGCCACCGTGGCGCTCGTCTGGCCCGCGGGGATGACCACCTGCCCGCCCGCCGCGGACAGGGCCGCCGCGTCGCTGGAGGAAAGGGTCACGGTGACGTCCACCGGGTAGGCGTTCGCCATCGTCACGGTGAGGGGCTGCGGAATGGCCCGGGTGCCACCCACGCGCGCGAAACCGCCGGACGTGAAGCCCGTCAGCGCCGGCAGGGGCGGCAGCGGGATGACCATGTCCGCCGCGCTCCGGGGCAGCAGCTTGTGGTCGCCGAAGGTGAACGTGAGCACGCCGCGCAGCGTGGTGTACTCCGTGCCCAGCACCTGCGGGGCATAGGCGAAGGACTGGTCATCCACCATCAGGCCCGAGGACGCCGGGTTGCCGGCCTTGTTCTCGTCCACGATGAACTCGCGCTTGTCGTTCTCCAGGCGGGTGTTGAAGACGTTGCGGACCTCCACCAGCGCGCCCTCCAGCGCATTCGCCTTCGGGCCGTTGGTGCGGATGTCCTCCGTGCGCACCACCGCCGGGGCCGGCAGCGGGTTGGCCGCGCTGTGCTTCGTCACCTTGCCGTCAATCACCTCCAGCAGGCCGAAGTACTCCTTCAGCGTGCCCTCCACGCGGATGTTGTCGCCCACCGCGACGTCGGACTTGGGGCTGTAGATGAAGAGGCCGGAGTCCTCCACGCCCTTGCCAGCCGGGTAGTTCGCCACCTGCACCCAGTAGCCGCGGTCCGCCTTCACATCCACCGCGGTCACCACCACGTCGTCCACCGCCATCTTCATGTTCACCAGCGACTGGTTGCCGAAGCGGGGCGTCGCCTTCACGTCGTAGACGCTGGTGGCGCACACGCCGCCGGCGAGGACGGTCCCCGAGCAGAAGTCGCACGCATCACCCAAGCCGTCGCCGTCCGTGTCCTTCTGGTCCGGGTTTGCCACGAGCGGGCAGTTGTCGGTGGCGCTGGAGACGCCGTCGTAGTCGAAGTCGGACGGGTCCGCGACCGAGCACGTGGCCGCGTCATTCGGGCAGCCGTCGCACAGGTCGCCCTTGCCGTCGCCGTCCGTGTCCTTCTGGTCCGCGTTGGCCACGAACGGGCAGTTGTCCTTCCAGGTGGGCACGCCGTCGTGGTCGTCGTCCTCGCCGCGGAAGGCCTGGCACGCGGTGGTGCCCGCCTCCAGGGGGCACGGGTCGCACGCGTCACCCACGCCGTCGCCGTCCGTGTCCATCTGCCGCCCGTTGTCCATGGGGCGCACGGGGTTGAAGATGGTGGGGCAGTTGTCGACGGCGTCCTCGATGCCGTCCGCGTCCGCGTCCGCCGCGCTCGCCACGCCCGTGTAGACGGTGGAGCCGTTGACGGCGGCCACCGGGAAGCTGGTGTTCACCGCGCTGCGCGAAGGCTCGCAGGTGGGCTCGTTCTCCGGGGTGCCGCACGCGAACAGCGGGTACAGGCCCTGGGTGTCCGTGGAGCTCTGGAACTGCGCCAGCGTCTGGCCAATCTCCGACTTCACGCACGCGGCCTTCTGGGTGCCGCACACGTCCAGCGCGTCGCAGGCGTCCGTGCCCTTGAGGCCGTCCACCAGCGCCTGGTCGCCGTAGAGCGGCTTGCCGCCGCGCACCGTCAGCACCACGTCCGCCGGCTGCGCGGTGATGACCGCGCGGAACGGCGAGGCCGCGTTCGCGCCCACGCGGAAGATGGCCAGGTCCGCCACCTTGCCCGGGGCGATGCGGCCCACGCGCTCGTAGATGTCCACCGCGTCCGCGGCGTTGGCCGTCACCATGCGCCACAGGTCCTCGTCCGTGAAGGTCTTGGCGTAGCGCGTGGTGTTGAGGTGGTCCGCGCACGCCAGCTCGCGCAGGAGGTTCATGGAGCCGGAGCGGATCCAGTCCGTGCCCAGGGAGATGGACACGCCCAGCCGCTTGTAGGCCGTCACCATCGCCGTGTCGCCGTACAGCGAGATGTTGGAGCGCGGCGACCAGACGAGGCCGGTGCCGTGCGCCGCCATCTCCGAGATCTCCCGGGCGGTCAGGCCCACGCCGTGGATGATGGACGAGCGCGGGAACAGCACGTTGCCGCCGCCCGTGGACAAGCAGCGGAACTCGTTCTGAGCCGTGGCCGCGATGCCCTCCGCGATGTGCGGCAGGTACGCCGACGTGCGACTGGTGATGGTCGCCGAGGACGGGAACGAGGAGTAGGAGCAGCCGTCCGACAGGGTGCTGCCGCCGGTGTCACCCAGCGGGAAGGTGTCCGAGTCCGCGTACGGCATCCCCAGGCCCTCCTGGTTCGCGATGCCCGCGGAGCCGCCCGTGTCCATGTTGCGCAGGAATCCCGCCTGCCCGCCCGCGCCCGCGATGGCGGTGGTGCCCGCCATCACCTGGCGCAGCTCCGACCAGCGGATCGCGTCCGCCTTGGAGTTGGCCTTGTTTGCCAGCTCGGTGTGATTGTTCTTGCCCGTGCGCCAGTCGTGGCGGTGCTCGTAGCGCTCCACGCTGGTGCTCGCCAGCGGCGCGTTCGGGTAGGTGATGTGGTCATGCGGGTTGATGAGGCCCGGGGAGATGACGCCCGTGGGGCACGTCACCACCGTGGCCTCCGCGGCGCCCGCCGCCTTCGAGCAGTCGCACTCGGAGCAGGTGATGACGCCCTGGGCGTCCACCAGCACCTGGCCGCCCACCAGCGTCTGCCCGTCCTTGAGCACGATGCCCGTGAAGAGCTTGCCCGCCGTGCCCTCCTTCGTCACCGCACAGGTGGCGCCGTTCGCGAGCGGCGCGGGAGGCGTGGCCCAACACTGGACCGTCTGGGTGGTCGTGACGGTACAGTCCGCCTCGCACCCGTCGCCTCCCATGGTGTTGCCGTCGTCACACGCCTCCGTGGGTGCCTTGACGCCGTCACCACACTTCGCACCCGGGAGGGTGCAGTTCGCTTCGCACCCGTCGCCACCCCGGGTGTTGCCGTCATCGCACTGCTCCGCGCCTTCCTTCTTTCCGTCACCGCAGACCGCATTGACCTCTGGATCTGAACTGCAGGCACTGCCCAACAGAAGGACCGCGCCCAGGGCGGCCAGCAATAGACGGGGGGAGCTGCGCATGAAGCCTCCTGCCCGAAGGCAGTGCTTGAAGAAGGACCAGGTGCGACGAGGAAAACCCCCCGTGCCTCGCATGCGGCGTGGGGTGGGGGTGCAACATTTCAGCGATACCTGACCCCTGAAGTCCACTTCGTGGGGCTCCAAGGGCATTCCGTGTGGCGGAAGGTATGGTAGGAGCACACCCAACGTGTGGGGGAGCAGGCGGATGACGCGTCCTGCCACGTTCTAGAGTGGGGGGGACATGATTACCCGGAATCCATCCAGCACCGTGTCGCGCTTCCTGGACTCGCACCTGCGGCGGGACGCGCAGGCCCGGGAGCTGTCCGTGGCGCGCTTCATGAGCATCCTGTCCGCCATCTGCGTGGTGGTGGCCTCGGCGCTGGGGCCCGCGATGGGCTGGGACCTGACGCTCGCGCTGATGGGGCTGTCCGCGGTGCTGTCGGGCTACTACGGCTGCATGTGGTGGGTGTTGCGCTCCGGCGCGTTCCACCCGGCCATCCCGTGGCTGAACGTCTTCATTGAAGTGAGCATCCCGGCGGTGGTGCTGGCGTTCGACCTGCACTTCAAGGGTCCGGTGTACGCGCTCACCGCGCCCACGCTGGTCATCTGGGGCACGCTGGTGACACTGGCGGGCCTGCGCAGCAACCCGCGCCTGGGGCTGGCCGCGGGCGCGCTGGTGGCGGCGGAGTACCTGGCGCTCTACTTCGGCTTCGTGCGGCCGCTGTTGCCGGAGGAGCCGCTCGTCACGCTGGGGCCGCTGTTCATCTGCGTGCGCGCGTTCTTCTTCGTGGCCACGGGCGCGCTGACGGCGACGCTGGCGCGGCACTTCCTGGAGCGCACGCGGAGCGCGCTCGCGGCGCTGCGCGAACAGGAGGTCATGGGCAAGTACGTGCTGCACGAACGCGTGGGCGCGGGCGGCATGGCGGAGGTGTACCGGGCCACGTACTCGCCCGAGGGCGGCTTCGAGAAGCAGGTGGCCCTGAAGCGCATCCTGCCGTCGTACGCGGACGACGCGGCGTTCGTGACCATGTTCCGGCGCGAGGCGGAGCTGTGCTCGTCGCTCTACCACCCCAACATCGTCCAGGTGTTCGACCTGGGCCGCCACGGCGGCACCTACTTCCTGGCCATGGAGTACGTGGACGGGCTGCCCCTGAGCGCGCTGCTCAAGCCGCGGAACCGCCGGCCGCTGCCCCTGTCCGCCGCGACGTTCCTGGCCGCGGAGCTGGCGTCCGCGCTGGACTACCTGCACCGGCGCACCAGCACGGACGGCGTGCCCTTGCGGCTGGTCCACCGCGACCTGAACCCGCCCAACGTCCTGGTGTCGCGCATTGGCGAGGTGAAGCTGTCGGACTTCGGCATCGCGCGGGACGCGGTGCGCGCGAACCTCACGGTGGCGGGCAGCGTGCGCGGCAAGCTGGGCTACATGGCGCCGGAGCAGGCCATGGGCAAGGACATCGACGGGAGAGCGGACCTCTTCGCCCTGGGGCTCACGCTGCACGAGGCCCTCACCGGCCGGCGCGCGCTGAGCGGCCACTCGGAGGAGGTGCTCCTGCGCGCGGCGGTGGACCAGGAGGTCGTCCCGCCCTCGCAGCTCAACCCCGCGGTGCCGCTGGCGCTGGACCTCATCGTCATGCAGCTGCTCCAGAAGGACCCGGAGAAGCGCACGCCCAACGGCGCGGCGCTGCGGCAGCAGCTGCTGGCGCTGGACGGCCCCGCGGCCCCCTTCCCTCACGGCCAGGGGGAGCTGGGGCGGGTGGCGCGCGAGGCGAAGGCGCTGGCGGAGCAGCTGACGCAGGAGACCGTGGAGACGGCGGCCGTGGGGAAGCCGCCGCTCGCGCGCCTGGCCTGACCCAGGGGCGTGGCTGCGCGGGGCACGGGAGCGCGTTAGAACGCGGCGCGTTTCCTGTCGCCTGGAGCCCGCCGCCTTGGACATCGCCGTCATCACCTACGCCGGACTGCCGCAGCTGAACCCGCTGGACGCGCCGCTGGTGCCCGCGCTGCGGGCGCTGGGCCTGGATGCGCAGCCGGTCATCTGGGACGACCCCACCGTGGATTGGAGCCGCGTCCGCGCGGCGGTGGTGCGCAACGCCTGGGACAGCCACCTGCGCCGCGAGGAGTTCGTCGCCTGGGCGGACCGCGTGGGCAGCGTCACGCGGCTGTTCAACCCCGCGGACGTGCTCCGGTGGAACACGCACAAGGGCTACCTGAAGACGCTGGAGGCGCGCGGCCTGCCGCTGACGCCCACCGTCTGGGTGCCACCCGGCGGAATGCTGGACGTGGCGGCGACGGCGCGCGAGCGCGGCTGGGACGCGGTGGTGCTCAAGCCCGCGGTGGCGGCGGGCGGGCTCAAGGTCTTCATCGTCCGGCGCGAGCAGTGGGACGACGCGAGCGCGAAGGTGGCGGAGCTGGCGAAGGAGGGCGACGTGATGGTGCAGCCCTACCTGCGCGCCTTCGAGACGGAGGGCGAGCGCTCGTACATCTTCTTCAACGGCGTCTTCAGCCACGCGGTGCGCCGCCCGCCCACGCTGACCACCGCGCCCCGGGGCTTCGCGGAGCCGCACGGCTTCACGCCGGACAACGCGGCGGAGCAGCGGATGGCGCACGAGGTGATGGAGGCATCCGGAGGCGCTCGGCTGTTGTATGCGCGCGTGGACGTGGCCACGGACAACGAAGGGCGCACCCGGCTTCAGGAGGTGGAGGTGACGGAGCCGTGCCTCTTCCTGCCCATGGACGCGGGCGCGGCGGAGCGGATGGCGAAGGCCGTCATTGCCCGGTTGTAGCCTTTCGGGCTGGCGCATTCGCCCACTCGTGGACACCTGGAACGCCGTCAGTGCGACGCGAAAGCGGCGGATGGGGTTATGACTGGGCCATGCGAGCCCTGTTGCTCTCGCTGCTCATCCGGCAGCACATGGCACTCCAGGAGAAGTTCAACGCCAAGTACCCGCACGCGTGGCTGGTGTGGGAGGCGGGAGCGTGGAACGTCCCCGAGGAGCAGAACGTGGCGGCCACGCGGCTGCCCATGATGGACCTGCGCGACTGCCTGCCCGCGGGCGACGCGCTGTGCTTCGAGCTGATGGGGGTGGCGGACCGCGGCCCCCTGAAGCTGGGGCGCGCGTCGCACAACACCTTCGTCGTCAATGACGCCACGGTGTCTCGCGAGCAGTTCGCCCTGCACCCCTCGCCGGACGGCGGCTGGAAGGTGGAGCGGCTGGCGCAGTCGCGGCCGGTGACGGTGAACGGAGAGGCGCTGGAGGCGGAACAACCGCGCCTTTTACGCACGGGCGACGAGCTGAAGGTGGGCGACGTGCGCCTCACCTTCCACGACGCCCCCTCGTTCCACGCGCGCATCGGCCGCATCGCCGCGCAGGTGCTGGCGCAGGCCGCCACACCGCCCCAGCGCTGAGGCCCGCGCGGGCTGCCTCGCCCGCGCCGCCGATCGTGTCGCGAACGTCCGGGCGGCGCTGCGAAGCCGCCTACCGCCCCACGGTGCCGAGCGTCGTGTCCCGGGGATTCGGCGCCGTGGCGACCCACACCGCGCCGCCCGCGAGCAGCGCCACCGCGCCCGCGCCCGCCCAGACGTACCAGCGGCGCGTCCACGGCTTGGAGGCGCCCGCCTCCGTCTTCACGGACGCGTCCGGCACCTGCATGGCCAGGGCTTCCGAGGCCCCGTTCTTCTCCGGCGCGGAGGACGGATTCGCGGCGAGCTTCGCCTCGTTGGCGCGCGCCTCCGCCAGCGCGGCCTGCTCCCGCGCCTTCTGGAGCTCGCGGTCCCTGGCGAAGCGCTCGCGCTCCCGGCGCTGCTCCTCCTGGACGCGCGCCTTCGCGTCCATCTCCGCGACGAGCTCGCGCACCACGTCCGCGTTGGCCGGCTCCCCCTGCGACAGCGACAGGTAGCGCCGGTAGAAGAAGGACGCGCGCGACGGGTTGTTCAGCTGCCGGTGGCACTGCGCGATGTTGAAGAGGAACGCGGGCAGCGGCTTGATGCGGTACGCCTCGCTGAAGGCCTTGAGCGCCCGGTCGAACTCGCCCAGGTCGTACGCCAGGTTGCCCTCGGAGAACTTCTCCCGCGCCTGGTCGTCCACTGCGGTCGCCGTCGCCTCCGCCGCCACCACCGGGAACGGCGTCCCCAGCGCGAGCGCGAGCGCCAGGCTCAGGGCCTTGGGCTCACTGCGACGCGAACGGATCAATGACCGCATCCCTGCTTCCTCCCTTGCGGCCCGGCGCACGCGCGGGGGCTCGGCGCGGCCCCGCGCTTGCCTTCACCAGCGGCACGGACAGCTCCGCGGCGGCGGCACCCTGCTTCAGCTCCACCGTCCGCTCCAGCGGGACGTAGCCCGCGAGCTCCACGCGCAGCTGCGGCGGCACGGCCTTCCGGCTCAGCGCCTTCGTCAGCGGTGTGACGCCCAGCTCCTCGCCGGTGTCCACGCGCACCACCTTCGCGCCCGGCGGCGACGAGTTCACCGTGAGCGTCACCGCGTCCGCCGCGCCCGCCGCGGGTGTCCCCTGCGCGGCCGCTTCCGTGGCGGACGCCACCACCGCCGGAGCCTGCCCGGCCTGGGAGGCGCGCATCGAGTGCAGCCCCTTCCACGTGGTGATGCCGGACACCAGCGCGAGCGCCGCCAGCCCCACGGACACCTGGAGCCGCCGGGAGCGCAGCAGGCCCGGCACGCGCATGCGCAGGGTGGGCCGCTCCGCCTCCTCCACCACCAACGCATCCGTGCGCGGCTCCGGCGCCGGCGCGGTGGGCATCAGGAGCAGCGCCGTGGTGACCTCCGCCAGCTGCTGGGGCCGTCCCTCCGGCTCCTTCGCCAGGCAGCGCATCACCAACTGCGCCAGCTCCAGCGGCACGCGCTCGCCCGAAGGCAGGTGCGACGGCAGCGGCGGCGGCGGCTGGGTGATGATCTGCACCACCAGCTGCCCGAAGGCCGGCGCCTGGAAGGGCGGGTGGCCGGAGAGCATCTCGTAGAGGATGTTGCCCACCGCGTAGATGTCCGCGCGCGCGTCCACCGGCAGGCCCGCGGCCTGCTCCGGCGCCATGTACGCCGGGGTGCCGATGATGGTCCCGTCCAGCGTGCCGGTGAGGCTCACGCCCGTCTGCGTGGTGATGAGCTTCGCCACACCGAAGTCCAACACCTTCACGAAGTCCTGCTGCCCGGAGCGCTGCGTGATGAAGAGGTTGTCCGGCTTGATGTCCCGGTGCACCACGCCCACCTGGTGGGCCGCGCCCAGCGCCGCGCACACCTGCACGCCCATGCGCTGCACGCGCTCCAGCGTCAGCCCCTCCTCCTTCAGGAGCGCCGCCAGGCTCTGCCCGCGCAAGAGCTCCATCACGCAGTAGACGTGCCCGTCGGGCGACTCGTCCACGAAGTCGAAGACCTCCACGATGTGCTCGTGGTTGATCTGATTGACGGTGCGAGCCTCCTGGAAGAAGCGCTGCACGAACGAGCTGTCCCGCGCGTGCTCCGGCTTGAGCACCTTGAGCGCCACCTGGCGCCCCAGCCGCACGTGCCGCGCCTGGAACACGCGGCCCATGGACCCTTCGCCCAGCAGCTTCTCCAGCTGGTAGTTGCCCAGCACCGCGCCTTCCTGGGCCTCCTGTCCGGCCGGTGACATCACGACTGGCGCTCCGCCACCGTCGGTCACGGCGTCACCCGATTCGGACAGGACTGTGTGAGCGAGGAGGTCGTCGGTGCCCATGGGGGGATCAGGTTTCCATGCCGAGGCGACCCTGCAACCCAGGGGAGGGCATCTATCGCGCGTGAAGCGGAAAAACTTTCGGCACGTGACGATTCACCCGCCGTGTACCGGATGGACAGGTGGCATGTGCGGCGACTGCGCACCTTGAGTCCACGGACATTGAAATACTTCTCCATACAGCCCACTCCCGTCCAAATCCCCCGGCGCAAGATGGTCGCCGCTTGGATGCGGCGGGTCAACGTGGGCGGAGGTCGTCAGGCACCGGGGGGCACGGGGAGTGTTCCCGTTCGTGTTCCCGTTCCGCGAAGGGGGCGGAG
>NZ_RAWN01000244.1:0-12302 GCF_003668895.1 Corallococcus sp. AB045 | reverse complement strand
GGACGACGCGGCTTCGGACGCGGGCGACGCGGGTGGGTTCGAGCTGGATTTCTCGGATGTCGCTCCCGCGCCGCCGCCTCGCGCCGCGCCGGTGGCCTCCGCGCCGCCTCCCCTGGACGCCAACGGCCAGGTGCGCCCCATCTACCTCACGCCGCCGCAGACGCTGGCCGGCACGGGACCGGTCATCGGCATCGACCTGGGCACCACCAACTCCTGCGTGGCGCTCCTGTCCAACGGCCGGCCCGTCGTGCTCCGCTCGCGCGAGGGCTACAACACCATCCCGTCCGTCATCTCGCTGAGCGCGCAGAACAAGCTGCTCGTCAGCCACCGCGCGAAGAACCAGCTCGTCCTCCGGCCCACGCACACCATCTACGGCGCGAAGCGCCTGGTGGGCCGTCCCTACGACAGCGCCGTGGTGAAGCAGGTGCGCGAGCGCTTCCACTACGAAATCACCCCGGACGCCGCCGGCCGCGCCGCCGTGCGCCTGGGCAACGACGTGCTGTCGCTGGAAGAGGTGCAGGGCCTCATCCTGCGCGAGTGCAAGGAGATGGCCGAAACCCACCTCAACCAGAAGGTGGAGCGCGCAGTGGTGACGGTGCCGGCCTACTACTCCGAGCCCCAGCGTGAAGCGGTCCGCAAGTCGGGCGCGATGGCCGGCCTCAAGGTGGAGCGCATCCTCAACGAGCCCACGTCCGCGGCGCTCGCGTACGGCCTCAACCGCGAGCTCAACAAGAAGGTGCTCGTCTACGACCTGGGCGGCGGCACCTTCGACGCGACCATCCTGCGCATCGAGAAGAACGTCTTCGAGGTGCTGGGCACCGGCGGCGACATCTTCCTGGGCGGTATCGACTTCGACAACCTCATCGTCGACTTCCTGCTGGAGCGCTTCCAGGAGAAGGAAGGCATCGCGTTCAACGGGGACGGCATCGCCCTGTCGCGCGTGGGCGACGCCGCCGAGCGCGCGAAGATGGCGCTGTCCGAGCGCAGCACGTTCGAGGTCCACATCCCCATGTTGATGATGGACGACGCAGGCCGTCCCCGGGACCTGCGCGTGACGATGTCGCGCCAGGACCTGGAGAAGATCTGCGACCCGCTGCTCAATCGCACCGTCGACGTGGTGCGCGACGTGCTCCTGGACTCCAAGCTGAAGGCCTCGGAGGTGGACGACATCATCCTGGTGGGCGGCATGAGCCGCATGCCGCTGGTGCGCGACAAGCTCAAGGGCCTGTTCGGCAAGAACGCGCAGGCGAGCGTCAACGCGGACGAGGCCGTGGCGCTGGGCGCGGCGCTGTACTCGGGCTCGGTGGACAAGGTGAGCAGCGTGGTGCTCATCGACGTGCTGCCCATGACCATTGGCGTGGCCATGCCCGGCGGCGGCTTCAAGCGCGTCATCGAGCGCAACAGCCCGCTGCCCACGCAGCGCTCGTTCGCCATCAGCACGTCACAGGACAACGAAGAGCGGATGGAGCTGTCCGTCTTCCAGGGCGAGGACAACCACATCTCCGCCAACGAGTACCTGGGCACCGTGCGCATGGAAGGTCTCCCACGCGGCCCCAAGGGCTCCGTGCGCGTGGCGGTGACGCTCAAGCTCGACTCCGAATGCGTGCTGCACGTGGAGGCGCGTGAGTATTCGACGCGCAAGGAAGTGAAGGCGACGCTCGCCACGCGCTACTCGCCGGAGGAGCTCCAGAAGCAGCTCCAGGTGAGCAAGGAGGCGGTGAGCGCCGCCGAGGAGCGCCGGGGCGCGGACCTCAAGGATCGCGCGGGCCGCTTCTGGGGGTTCGTGAAGAAGGCGCTGGGGCGCAAGTAGACTGGCGCGATGACGGCCTCCGCCCCCCGCTACATGGCGCGCTTCCGTTGCATCGCGGAGGCGTGCGAGGACACCTGCTGCGCGGGGCTGACCGTGCCCATCAGCGAGTCGCGCTGGAGCCTGCTGCGCCAGAAGGTCGAGGGCACACCGGATGAAGCGCGCGTCGCGGCGCTGATTACTCCGAACCCGGATGGAGCCACGGGCCAGCAGGCGGGCATCCTGGGCAAGCGCGCGGACGGGCACTGCGCCTTCCTGGACGAAGCGAGGCTGTGCTCGCTCCAGCGCCGGTATGGCGAAGCGGTGCTGCCAGACGGCTGCTCCGTCTTCCCGCGAGTGCTCACGCGCTGGGGCGCGCAGGTGGAGATGTCCGGGTCGCTCGCGTGTCCGGAGACGGCGCGCCTGTGCCTGCTGGCGGAGGACGCGCTGGTGCGCGAGCCCGTGTCCGAGGAACAAGCCCTGCGTCCACAGGTCGCGCGGCAGGTGGCGGCGGGAGACGACGCGTGGACGGCCCACGCGGACACCGTACGCGAAGCGATGCTGCGGCTCTTGAATCGCCGCGAAGCCCCGTTCGCCGCGAGGTTGTACGCGCTGGGCCGCATGGCGCTGGACCTGGGCGACTTCTACTTCCCGGGGACCACGGCGTTCGGTTCAGCGGCAGGCGAGGCGTCGCAGCCTCCCAGCGCGAGCGCCGCCTCCGCGCCCGAGGTGCGCGGGCCCATGGCGGACTCCGCGCCGGATACGGGCGAGGGCCGCGCGGAAGCGGCCGAAGCGCGGCTCGCGCGGGTCCTGCGCGAATACGACTCGCCGGACACCCTCGCGTCGCTGCACGCGCAGCTCGAAGCGCTGGAGCTGCCTGGAGGTCCGTGGGCCGGCATCTGCGCCGCCGTGCTCCGTTCACGCGAGGCCGCCGTGAGCAGCCCGCGCTTCCTCTCGCTCATGAGCGCCGTGCGCGCGTCCTACGGTGGCGCGGACACGCATCCAGACAAGGCGTGGGAACTCCATGCCGCGCGGCGCTCCGCCCTGGAGTCCCTGCACGGCGAGCGCGTGCACCAGTACTTCCTGCACCACGCGCTCAACCACGTCCTGCGCCACCCGTTCACCGAGGCCGAGAGCCTCCTGAACGCCGTGTTCCTGCTCGTGCTGCGCGCCTCCGTGGTGCGCTGGGTGCTGCTCGGGCACCCGGCCGTGGAGGCGCTGCTGGACGCTCCCGGCACGCCCGTGGCCGCGCTGGACGCCGCCGCCGTGGAGGCGTTCCAGGTCGTCGCCAAGCACGTGGAGCAGGCGCCCTCGTTCCTGGACTTCGCCAGGGGCCTGGCCGGCGAAGGTCCGGAGACCTTCGCGCGGCTGCTCATCCTGGTGAAGGGCCTGTAGCTCCCGTCAGCCCTGCTGATTCTTCGGCTTCGCGCCCAACTGCTGCATGGCCCGCTGGAATGACGGGTACTCGTGCGCGCCCTGGATGGCGAGCTTGTCGCCCAGGATGAAGGTGGGCACCGCGCGGATGCCCATCTCCTGGGCCTCGCGCACGGACTCCTCCACCACCTGCCGGTAGCGGCCTTCCTCCACGGCGCGCTGGAGCTCGTCCGGATCCAACCCGGCCTCCACGCCCGCGGCCCGCAGCGTGTCCCACTGCCAGAGGTCCTGACCTTCACTCCAGTAGCGGCGCAGGATGGCTGCCTGGAAGGGCTCCAGCCTTCCTTCCGCGCGCGCGTACTCCGCCGCCTCGTGCGCTCGGCGCGTGGACGGGATGATGTCCCGCTGCACCATCGTCAGCCCGGCCTTCGCGGCTCGGAGCTTCAGCGGATTGTTGGGGTCCTTCATCCCCTGGCGCACGTACTCGGGTAACGGCAGCCCTTCCGGGGGCGTCTCCGGGCGCAGGAAGTAGGGGTGCCACTCCACCTGGACGTCGTATTCCTTCTTCAGCTTCTCGACCTCACCGAGGCCGACGTAACACCAGGGTCAAACGAAGTCGGACCAGATGTGGACAACGATGGGTGCGCTCATGGGCTGAATCTCTAGCACCGCGCGTCAGGGCCTTCCACCTGTTCCACCCGGGCCCGCATCCATCGGTGGACAGTCCGCTCTCCCGAGGGCACGGTCCGGCTTCCATCTCTCCGGAGGAACCTTCCGTGCCCCTGTCGCTCCTCGCGGCCCTGGCGCTCGGCGCCAACCCCGCGCCCGCGCCTCACCCGTTCAATCAACAGGACCTGGTCACGCTGCGCCGGCTCAGCAGCCCGCGCGTCTCTCCCGACGGCCGCCAGGTCGCCTACGTCCTGCGCTCCACCGACCTGGAGGCGAACCGCGGCCGCACCGACCTGTGGCTCGTCAACCTGGATGGCGCCGCGCCGCGCCAGCTCACCTCGGACCCGAGCAGCGACAGCGACCCCGTCTGGGCCCCGGACGGCAAGAGCCTCTTCTTCCTGTCGTCACGCGGCGGCTCGTCGCAGGTGTGGCGCCTGCCCGTGGACGGAGGTGAGCCGCTGCCCGTCACGAAGCTGCCGCTGGACGTGAACAGCTTCGCGCTGTCGCGTGACGGCCAGCAGCTCGCGGTGGCGCTGGACGCGCGCCCCGACTGCGCGGACCTGGCGTGCAACACCCAGCGCGCCGCGGAGGCCTCCAAGAAGAAGACCACCGGCCGCGCGTATGATCAGCTCTTCGCCCGCCACTGGGACACCTGGAAGGACGGCACGCGTTCGCACCTGTTCGTCGTCCCCGTGGCCGGCGGCACGGCGGTGGACGTGATGAAGGGCATGGACGCGGACGCGCCCAGCAAGCCCTTTGGCGGCGCGGAGGAGTTCACCTTCACCCCGGACGGCAAGGGCATCGTCTTCGCCGCGCGCGACGTGGGCCCCACCGAGTCGTGGTCCACCGACCTGGACCTGTTCCTCGCGCCCGTCGACGGAAAGACGAAGCCGCGCAAGCTCACGGAGAAGAACCGCGCCACGGACACCAGCCCCGTGTTCAGCCCGGACGGCAAGACGCTCGCGTACGTGGCCATGTCCCGCCCCGGCTTCGAGGCCGACCGCTACCGCGTCATCCTGCGCACGTGGCCGGGCGGCCAGGAGCGCGTGCTGACCCAGGACTGGGACCGCTCGGCCGGCTCGCTCGCGTGGAGCAAGGACGGCGCCACGCTCTACACGACGGCCAATGACGTGGGGCAGAACACCGTGTTCGCCCTGGACGTGGCCACCGGCAAGGCGCGCAGCCTCACCCAGGGCGGCAGCGCGGACGGCGCCCAGCCCGCGGCGGACGGCCAGGTCGTCTACGCGATGGATGACCTGGACTCGCCGGCGGACCTGTACGCGGTGAAGGCGGACGGCACCGGCGCGCGGCAGCTCACCCAGGTGAACAAGGACGCGCTCGCGGGCCTGAAGTTCGGCGCCTTCGAGCAGTTCAACTTCCCGGGCTGGAACAACGAGACGGTGCACGGCTACGTCGTGAAGCCCGTGGACTTCGACCCGAAGCGCCAGTACCCGCTGGCCTTCCTCATCCACGGCGGGCCGCAGGGCAGCTTCGGCAACCACTTCCATTACCGGTGGAACCCGCAGGTGTACGCGGGCCGCGGCTACGTGGCGGTGATGATCGACTTCCACGGCTCCACCGGCTACGGCCAGGCCTTCACGGACTCCATCTCCGGGGACTGGGGCGGCAAGCCGCTGGAGGATTTGCAGAAGGGCCTGAACGCCGCGCTCCAGAAGTACCCCTTCATCCACAAGACGAAGCGGTGCGCGCTGGGCGGCAGCTACGGCGGGTACATGATCAACTGGATCGCCGGCAACTGGGCGGACGGCTTCCAGTGCCTCGTGAACCACGACGGCATCTTCGACGAGCGCGCCGCCTACTACGACACCGAGGAGCTGTGGTTCCCCGAGTGGGAGCACAAGGGGCTGCCCTGGGAGAAGCCGGAGTCGTACGAGAAGTTCAACCCGGTGAACCAGGTGGCGAAGTGGAAGACGCCCATGCTCGTCATCCACGGCGGCAAGGACTACCGCGTGGTGGACACGCAGGGCATCGCCACCTTCACCGCGCTCCAGCGCCGCGGCATCCCGTCCCGCTTCCTGTACTTCCCGGACGAGAACCACTGGGTGCTCAAGCCGCAGAACAGCATCCAGTGGCACGACGAGGTGCTGGGCTGGCTGGACCGCTGGACGCGCAAGTAGCCAGGCCCGGCGCGAAGTGAGCCCTGGGGCCTTGGGCCCCAGGGTTTCATGCGGGTTTCAGGGAATGCCGAAGCAGTCGTCGATGCAGCTGGCGATGACCTCCGCGCAGGTGCGGTCGGAGATGCACTGCGAACACTCCGCGGTGCGCTCGCGGCGTTTGTCCTGCTCGCTCTCCTTCTCCTCCTCCCAGGCGCTCACCTTCTCGGCGCACTTGCCGGTGTCCAGGTCGGAGTCGAAGCACTGCTTGCGGTAGTCGCAGATGGCGTCGGCGTCGTTGGAGCAGCCGGTGAGGAGCAGCACGGAGACACAGGAGGCCAGGGCAATCAGTCGGGACATGGCCCGGCACTATGCACGCGGAGGGCGCCTCCCGTGAATGCACTTCCAAAGGAGGCGCTCCGCACTTCAGCGCCGCTGCATTACTTCGTCTTCGTCGCATCACCCGTGGAGCCGTGGTCCATGGTGCCGCCCTGCATGCCGGCGCCGCCCACGCCCATGGCGTCGTCCAGCTTGCCCAGCGTCTGGTAGGCCATGTCGCGGTGCCGTGGCAGCTCCTGGGTGAGGTTCGTGAGCAGCGTGGCCAGCTCGCCCGTGGCGCTCATGCCCTGCTGGGCGGCCATCACCTTGCCGATGGCGGCGTCATGGGCGCCGACCTGGGCGGACATGTACATCGAGTCGAACGGCGCGCCCTTCAGCGCCTGGAGCTTCTCCATGTCCGCCTTGTCCGCGGCCATGGACTTCTTCTCCAGGTCATTGGTGGGCTTGGGCATCTCCGCCAGCTTCATGTTCTGCGACTTCGCATAGTCCATGACCTTCTGGTCGGCGGTCGTGTGCGCGTCCACCATCATCTTGGCGTAGCTCTGCACGTCCGGGTTCTGCGAGTTCTGCTGCGCGAGCTTCGCCTGCTTGATCTCCGACTGGTTGATGTAGTGCAGGCGCTCCAGGAAGGCCTTCGGATCCGCCGGGACGACGAAGCCCTTGAACTCCACCGTGCCCTTGGCGGCGGTGGGCGTCTTCTCTCCGACCGGCGGGTTGGGGGACGTGGCGCTCTGGGCCAGCGAGACACCGCCGGTGAAGAGGACCGCGGCGAGGGTGACTCCGTGCAGGGTGCGCTTCATTGGGTGCTGCTCCTTTTCAGGGCCTCGGAAGTGAGGCGGGACAAGGTCGGTGGACCGGACACACTCCCGGATCCGCGCGGCGCACGTTGGAGCAGGGCGCGACAGCGAACCCAGGGGGTGGGAGGGCGGACGTGTGCCAATTCACGTTGCATCCCGGACCCGGTGCGGCAGTGGACAGCACCCCTGCCCCAGGGAGCGGGCGCGGACGTTCAGCACCACACGGCTGTCTGGGAACGCCATCCCGTCCTCCTCGTGCCCGGAAAGCCAGGCATCCCGGGAGGGAGGGAAGAGAACGGAGGCAGGGCCCCGGCTGGCTGGCCGCCGGGGAGGAGGGCTACTTCGCGGGCTGCGGCGCCGGTTTCGGCGCGGCCTTCTTCTCAGAAGCCGGCGCCGGCTTCGGGGCGTCGGGCGTGCTGGCGGGGACGTTCTTCGTGTCCGACAGCTCGTCCTCGGCGCGCAGGAAGGCCTGGGCGGCGCGGTCCACGTCATCGGGCTTGAGGCCCGTGAGGTTGGCGGCGGCCGCGCGCGTGCGCGACGCGAGCGCCGTCTCCCCCAGCGCGCCGTGGATGCGCGTGAGGGCCACGTGGATCTCCGGGTCGAACGGATCCGAGGCCAGCGCCTCCAGGTACGCCGTCTTCGCCTTCGGGTAGTCCTTGCGGAACAGCAGGATGCGGCCCAGGTGCACGTTGGTGGAGGGCGAGCCCGGGTGCATGCGCAGCGAGCCGCGCAGCACGGACTCCGCCTCATCCAACCGGCGCAGCTCCAGGAGCGCGAGCGCGAACTTGTTGGACACCGACTCGTACTTGTCGCCCACCAGCTTGTGCGCCCGCGCGTACTCCTCCGCGGCGGCCTTCACGCGGTTGCGCTCGCGCAGCACTTCCCCCAGGTGCGCGAACTTGCGCGCGGGGACTTCCGTCACCTCGGAGAAGCCGCCGAAGGAGATTTCACGCCCCTTCTTCTCGCTGTCCTTCTGCGCGCCCTTGGCGTCCTCCTTGAGCACCACGCGGTCGTCGCGCGGCACCAGCTCCTGCGGGAAGGGTTGCTTCTTCACGTAGGACAGCCAGGTCTTCTCGAAGAGGGGGAAGGGCATGCCCGTCGCAGCCTCCACCGCCTTCTTGTCCGGCTGGCCCGCCTTCAGCTCCTGGAGCAGGGCGCGCAGGCCCGCGGTGCCCTTGGTGCCGTGGATGTAGTCGATGGCGTAGAACACCTCCGCGAACGCGGTGGCCGCGTCCTCCGCCGTGGGCAGCATGGCGATGGAGGGGTGCATCTTCTCGAAGGGGATGAGCTTGTCCTCCTTCACGCGCTTGCCCAGGAGCGCCTGCGTGGAGGGCGTCATGGCCAGGCCGCCCTTGCCGCGCCAGCGCGACTCCAGGAACTTGGCCAGGCCTTCGTGCAGCCAGATGGGCACGGTGTTGTGGGACATCTGGCTGACCACCAGGTGCACGTACTCGTGCGCCAGCGTGTCCTGCCAGTCGTAGCCCTGCGCCACGGCCTTGGGGCTCGTGACCATCAGCTTGTTGAACTTGCAGATGGCGATGGTGCCCGTGGTGCGGATCTGCTTCTCCGTCAGCGTGCTGACGCGGGACAGCTCGCGCGCGTTGTTCACCACCTCCACGCGCACCTTGCCCGGCGGCGTCCAGCCCAGGTCCTCCGCGAGCGCCCGGTGGATGGCCTCCAGCGTCTCCAGCGCGTAGGGCACCAGGATCTCTTCCTTGCCCTTCGGGTAGAAGAAGATGAAGTGCTCGCTCTCCGCGCGCTGGTGGTCCTTGACGATGGTGCGCGTGTCCTTGGCGAGGCGCAGGTAGCTGCCCGGCTTGTCCTCGATGTTGGCGCCTTCCAGCAGCGTCACCGCGTCGTCGTACTGGCCCTCCTCGAAGGCCACGCGCCCCTGGAAGTACTTCAGCGGCTCCAGTTCGGACGGAACGCGCTTCTCGACCTCGGCCAGCTCGCGGCGGGCGCTCCCCACGTCCCAGTCGTCCAGCGACTGCTCCACCTTGCCCAGCCGCTGCTTCACCTCTTCCTTGAGGGCCGCGTCGGGCGGTTGCGCGAAGGCCGTGGGGACGGCGAGGAGGAGGGCGCACAGGACGCCCAGGCCCGGGATGGTCGCGTGCATGCGGCGGCTCACTTCACCAACTCCTCGTAGTAGCGCTTCACCTGTTCGCGGTACTTCTCCGGCGCGCCCTGCTTCATCGCGTCCAGCAGGTCCTTGCGGAACTCGCGAGGCGCCTGGAACGCGTCCTCGTCCGGCAGCTCCACCTTGTCCTGCGGGTTGCGGCCATTGCCTTCCTGGCGGCGGCCGGAGCCCATGGGCATGGGCAGCCCGCGGCCGCCCTTGCGCCCCTGCTGGCTCTGCTGCATCTGCTGCTGGAAGCGCTTGAGGCCTTCCATGGCGGCCTGCTGTTCACCGTAGCCGCGGCCCGGGTCCTTGCCCTGCATGCGCTGGGACGCCTCGCCCATGCGCTGGCCAATCTCATCCATCTGCTGGCCGGCCTCTTCCCCGAACAGCGGCGCCGTCTGCTCCATGTCCTCCATCTGCTGGCGCAGGCCCTGCGCGCGCTGCTCCAGCTGCTGCTGGCGCTGGCCCAGCTGCTGGAGCTGCTGCTTCTCCTGCTGCGACAGCTGCGAGCCCGGCGGCGGGAAGAGGTTCTGCAGCTGCTGGCTCACGTCCGCCACGTCGCGCGCGTCCTTCTTGAGCTGCTCCGCCATCTTCGCGGACTGCTGGCGCACCTCCGGCGGGTTGCCGAACATCTCATCCAGCTGGCGTTGTTGCTCGCCCATGCTGGACAGCTGGCGCGCGGCGTCCTCGGCGCGCGCGGCGGACTCCGCGGCGAGGTCGAAGTCGTCCACCTTGAGCGCGTTCTCCACGTTGCGCAGCTCGGACTGGGCCTCCTCCAGGGGGCGGGCCGCGCGGCTGTTGAGCCGGCCCGGGTCCAGCTTCTGGTAGTCCTCCTGCACCTGCTTCAGCTTGCGGTTGAGCTCGTCCTTGAGGGCCTGGCCCTTCTCCTTGAGCCGGTCGCGGTTCTGGCCGCGGGCCTGGTCGCGCAGGGCGCGAGTCTGCTCCGCGACCTTCTGCTGCTCGTTCATGGTGCCCTGCAGGTCGTCCATGAACTTGCCGAACTTCTCCGCGAGCTCCGGGTACTGCTCCGCGCCGAAGTCCTCCTGGGACTTGTCCATGGACTCGAGCATCTCGTCCATCTGCATGCCCAGCTCCTGGAGCTTCGCCAGGGCCTCGTCCGCCTTGCCCTCCTGCATCAGGCGCTCGACTTCATCCATGGCGCCCTGCATGTCCTCCTGCTGCATCATCTCCGACAGCGCCTCCGCGTTGAGGTGCTCGTCGCGGATGCCCTTGCGCAGCTCGGCCATGCGCTGCATCAGCTCCTGGATGCGCGACTTGAGCTGTTGGATCTGCTGCATCACCTGCTCGCGCGCGGACTCGTCCGGGTTGGCCTTGAACTGTTCGATGAGGCGCGACAGGTCGCGGCGCTCGTTGGCCAGCTGCTTCGTCAGCTCCTGGAGCGCCTCCAGCTTCTGCCGGTCCAGCAGGGACTCCAGGTAGAGGATGTCGCGCTCCAGGCCCTCGATTTCGTCCTCCACCACGGCGGTGAGCCGGGTGCCGGTGCCCCAGTCCTCGCCGCGCGCGCGCTGGGTGCGCAGGTACAGGCGGCGGAAGTCGGAGGTGGTGCCCACGCTGCGCTTGAGCTCCCCGCCGATGTTCAGGAGCGCGGAGACGATCTCCTTGGGCACGTCCTTCTCCCGGGACAGCTCGGCGCCTTGAGCGCGGAAGTCATCCGCGAGCTGCTGGCCGCTCGTGTCCACGGACTTCGCGGTCTCCACCGCGGTCGCGTCCTTCTGCTTCGCGCGGTCGGGCCCCTCCAGGCGGTCCGCCAGGTGGTCCACGAGGCGGCCCCACAGGACCTCGGCCTTCTCCAGGGCAGCGCGGCGGTGCTCGGCGGCGCTGTAGACGCGCAGGGTCTGCGTGCGGCTGACGCCCTTCTTGGGGCCCTCCACCGCGTCGTTGTCCCGGGCCTCCACGTAGTAGGTGATGCGGTCGCCGGGGGCGGGCTTGAGCGGGCCCAGGTCCCAGTTGAAGGTGCCCCGGCTGCGGCGGCTGTCCTCGCGCGGCAGGTTCACGCGCGTCTCCTGCTTCGCGCCGGGCATGCGGTACACCAGCGCCAGGCCGGACAGGCCGTAGTCGTCGGTGGCCTCGAACTTGAGCGTCACCGTCTGGCCGGGGTCGACCTCAATCTCCGTGGACGGCGTGAGCAGCGTCACCTGGGGCGCCTTGTCCGCCTCCACGGTGAGCGGGATGTCCGGGCCCACCGCGAGCGGCTTCGCGCGCGAGGCATAGAAGACGAAGTGGTAGTGGCCGCCCTGCTTCGCGACGAAGCTGCCGGCGAGCTCCCGGCCGCCGGTGACGGTGAGGGGCAGCGTCTGGTCGTTGACGACGACCTCCGCGCGCTCGATGGGACGGTCCGAGCGCGTCTTCAGCACGACCTCGGTGCCGGCGGGCGCGCTGATCTCGCCGTTGGTGCCGGGCACGGTGCGCGGCGCGAGGCCGGTGTACGCGGGGTAGCGGTAGGTCAGCTCGATGTCGCCGGTGATGGGCTCCGCCTGCGCGGCGGTCTCCGGGCGCGCGGCCTGCTCGCGCAGGTGCTTCCAGCCCGCGGCCCACCGGCCGCCCACGAAGAACATCAGCACCGCGAGCGCCAGCACCACGCCGCCGCACGCCATGGCCACGCGGCGCAGCGGCTGGCGGTCCACCACGAGCCCGGCGTCCACCGTGCGGGCGCGCTCGTCCATCTGCCGCAGGAACGCGTCCGCGAGCTGGGGGGACCAGCCGGCCTCGTCACGGCGCTCGCGCGACAGCTCCACCGCGGCGAGCACGTCCAGCGACAGCTCCGGGCGGCGCTGGCCCACGAGCCGGGCGGTGCGCGCGTCGTCGCCCACCTGCCGGTGCGCGAGCACGACGCCAAAGACGTACGCCACCGCCGCGCCCACGGGCAGGGCGAGCCACAGGAGGCTCCGGGCGAGCCCCGGCACCGCGCGGCCCAGAAGGCCCGTGGCGAACAGGAGCACGAGGGCCGCGACGGCGCCCAGCAGCAGGCCCTGGGCCCAGAGCTGGCGGCGCTGGCGGGCACGCACCTGGGCGAGCAGCTCCGCCACGCCTCCGGAGCGCGCTTCGCGCCGGGCCTGGGGAGGCGGGGCCGGAGGAGGCGGCGG
>NZ_RAWN01000018.1:0-72158 GCF_003668895.1 Corallococcus sp. AB045 | reverse complement strand
GCGCCGCCCGTCTTCGCCAGCACTTTCGTGATGGCCGCCGTCAGCGACGTCTTGCCGTGGTCCACGTGCCCAATCGTTCCGATGTTCACGTGGGGCAGGCTGCGATCGAACTTTTCCTTGGACATGAACCGCTCCTCACGACGCCGCCTGTGCAACCCCGGCGGTATAGGACTTCGGGAGAACTTCCGAGGGGTGCTGCGTGTGCTTCAAAGCCGCTGGAACGTCAACAGAATTCGCCCGGCGGCTCTCCCAGCGGGCGGGAGGTCAGTAGCTCGGGTTGAGCGCTGACTTCGGCGCCGGTGCGTAGTGCTTGAACTGCATGGTGTAGGTCGCCCTTCCCTGGCTCTTGCTCCGCAGGTCGGTCGAGTACCCGAACATGGCGGCCAGGGGCACCTCCGCCTGGATGGCCTGCACGCCGCCAGGCCGGGGCGTCATGCCCAGGATCTTGCCGCGCCGGCCGTTCAGGTCGCCGATGACGTCGCCCATGGAGGCCTCCGGGGTGACGACCTCCGTGGCCATGATGGGCTCGAGCAGGACGGGGTTCGCCGCGCGGACCGCGTCCTTGAAGGCCATGGAGCCGGCGATCTTGAAGGCCATCTCTGACGAGTCCACGTCGTGCATGGAGCCGTCGTAGGCCTCCACCTTCACGTCCACCATGGGGTAGCCGGCGACGGGGCCGTTCTGCATGGCCTCCTTCGCGCCGTCGCGCGCGGCGTCCACGAACTCCTTGGACACGGCGCCCCCGGTGATGCTGCTGACGAACTCGAAGCCCTTGCCGGGCTCGTTCGGGGACACGCGCAGGTTGATGTGGCCGTACTGCCCCTTGCCGCCCGCCTGGCGGATGTACTTGCCCTCCGCGACCTTCGTCGCTGTCACCGTCTCGCGGTAGGCCACCTGCGGCTTGCCGATGTTCGCGTCCACC
The DNA here is from genome assembly GCF_003668895.1 of Corallococcus sp. AB045. Classification (NCBI taxonomy): domain Bacteria; kingdom Pseudomonadati; phylum Myxococcota; class Myxococcia; order Myxococcales; family Myxococcaceae; genus Corallococcus; species Corallococcus sp. AB045. The sequence goes on along the minus strand of NZ_RAWN01000018.1, from coordinate 71,236 downwards.
TTGAACTCGCGCAGGAGCCGGTCGACGATGATTTCGAGGTGCAGCTCGCCCATGCCGGCGATGAGCGTCTGGCCCGTCTCCTCGTTGGAGCGCACGCGGAAGGACGGGTCCTCCATGGCCAGCCGCTGCAGGGCCTGGATGATCTTGTCCTGGTCCGCGGTGGACTTCGGCTCGATGGCGATGTCGATGACGGGCTCCGGGAACTCCATCCGCTCCAGGATGACGGGCTGCTTGTCGTCACAGAGCGTGTCGCCCGTGCTCGCCAGCTTCAGGCCCACCACCGCGCAGATGTCGCCGGCGTAGCACTCCGTCAGTTCGTCCTTCTTGTCCGCGCGCATCTGCACGAGCCGGCTGACACGCTCGCGCTTGCCCTTCACGGAGTTCCACACCGCAGTGCCCGCCTCCAGCTTCCCCGAGTAGACGCGCAGGAACGTCAGCGTCTGCGAGGAGAAGGACGGGTCGTTCATGATCTTGAACGCCAGCGCGCTGAAGGGCGCGTCGTCGCGTGTCTCGCGGATGACGTCCTCGCCCTTGGGCGTCTTGGCCTGCACCGGCGGGATGTCCAGCGGGCTGGGCAGGTAGTCCACCACCGCGTCCAACAGCGGCTGCACGCCCTTGTGGCGGAACGCCGAGCCGCAGAACACCGGAAACAGCCTCAGCCCCACACAGCCCTTGCGGATGGCGCCGCGCACCTCGTCCTCGGTGAGCTCATCGCCGTTGAGGAACTTCTCCGTGAGCGCGTCGTCCTGCTCGGCGGCGGCCTCCAGCAGCTCCCCGCGCGCGGCAGCGGCGGCCTCCTGGTACTCTGCGGGGATGTCCACGATGTCGAAGCGGCTGCCCTGCTCCGAGTCCTGGAACACCAGCGCCTTCATGCGCACCAGGTCGATGACGCCCTTGAGCTTGTCCTCGCTGCCCAGGGGCAGCTGCATGCGCACGGGGCGCGCGCCCAGCTTCTCCTTGATGGTGCCGACGGACATCTCGAAGTCCGCGCCCACGCGGTCCATCTTGTTGATGAAGCAGATGCGCGGGACCTTGTAGCGGTCCGCCTGACGCCACACCGTCTCCGACTGCGGCTCCACGCCGTTGACCGCGTCGAACACGGCGATGGCGCCGTCGAGCACGCGCAGCGAGCGCTCCACCTCGATGGTGAAGTCCACGTGGCCAGGCGTGTCGATGATGTTCACGCGGTAGCGCTGGCCCGTCCGCTCCCAGAAGGCGCTGATGGCCGCGGAGGTGATGGTGATGCCGCGCTCGCGCTCCTGGACCATCCAGTCCGTGGTGGTGGTGCCTTCGTGCACCTCGCCCATCTTGTGGATGGCGCCTGTGTAGAACAGGATCCGCTCGGTGGTGGTCGTCTTGCCGGCATCGATGTGCGCCATGATGCCGATGTTGCGGTAGCGCTCGAGGGGGAACTCACGGGCCATGACTCGGTTCCTTCCAGACGTCTCAAAGCTTCTGCCAGGGCAGATAAACAAAACCGCCCGGACGCTGGCAGCGCATCCGGGCGGCAACCGCGAAGCCCCTTTCGGGACCTACCAGCGGTAGTGAGCGAAGGCCTTGTTGGCTTCCGCCATCTTGTGCGTGTCTTCACGCTTCTTCACCGCGTTACCGCGGTTGTTGGCGGCGTCCATGATCTCGCCGGCCAGCTTCTCCTGCATGGTCTTCTCACCGCGCGCCTTGGCGTAGGAGATGATCCAGCGCATGCCCAGCGCGACGCGGCGGTCCTGACGGACCTCCACGGGCACCTGGTAGGTGGCGCCACCGACGCGGCGGCTCTTCACCTCGAGGACGGGCTTGACGTTGTCCAGGGCCTTCTTGAACGTCTTGAGGGGGTCTTCCTTCGCGCGCTCCTCCATGAGGGCGAAGGCGCCGTAGCACACGCCCTCCGCGATGGACTTCTTCCCCTTGCGCATCAGGTCGTTGACGAACTTGGTGACGAGCCGGTCCTGGAACTTCGGATCCGGGAGAATCTTCCGCTTGGCGACTACGCGACGACGAGGCATCTCTTCCCTTACGCCCCACTCTCCTCGCTCGGAGGAAAGCCTTGTTCAGGGGCTTCAAGAACACTGCTTGGAACTTCCAGGGACACTCCCCAGGGTGTGGGGCCAGCGTCCGACACTGCTTCAGGTACCGCGAAGGTGTTCCGCGCCAACGACGCGCGGGAGAACCGGACTAGCTGGGGCGCTTGGCGCCGTACTTGGAGCGGCTCTGCTTGCGACCGGCAACGCCCACGGAGTCCAGCGTGCCGCGGATGATGTGGTAGCGAACGCCCGGGAGGTCCTTCACACGGCCACCGCGGATCATGACCACCGAGTGCTCCTGGAGGTTGTGACCCACGCCGGGGATGTAGGAAGTCACCTCGATGCCGTTGGTGAGACGCACGCGGGCCACCTTGCGGAGGGCCGAGTTCGGCTTCTTCGGGGTCGTGGTGTAGACGCGCGTGCAAACACCGCGCTTCTGGGGGCACTCCTTCAGGGCAGGGCTCTTGCCCTTGATGTTGAGCTTCTCGCGGCCCTTGCGGACGAGCTGGCTGATGGTCGGCACTGAAACCTCTTCTTCGTGGGAACCCCGCGTCCGGCTACACGAAAGCGGAGCATATCTACCTACAGGCTACACAAAAGGCCCGCGAGTATAGGGAGGGCCCCCCGGGTGTCAAGCATGGCCTGCCCCTGGGCCAGAACCGGCCAGAGGACCCGGGTGCATTCCCCTCACACCCGAAAAACCTGGGACGACGACAACGGGCGGACGCTCTACTCCCTTACGGCCCTAGAAGTCGAGGACCATCACGATCGCGTCCTCGCCCTCGTCCACGTAGTAGTTCGGGCGGATGCCGACCGGCCGGAAGCCCAGCGAGCGGTAGAGGTTGAGGGCGGACTCGTTGCCCCGGCGCACCTCCAGGGTGGCCAGCGAGCAGCGCCGCGCCACGCCCCGGCGAAGCACCTCCTCCATCACGACGCGCGCGACGCCCCGGCGTCGGTGCACGGGAGCGGTGGCGACATTCAGGACGTGGACCTCGTCATGGACGATCCAGAAGATGGCCAGGCCCAGCAGGGCGACGCCGCCTTCGGACAGCGGCTCCTCCACGAGGAGGATGGTGGACCAGTCGTGCTGGAGCTCGCGCCCGAGCAGCTCCGTGGACCAGGGGTTCTTGAAGGACGCCTTCTCCAGCGCCATCACCGCCGGCATGTCGTCCACGGTCATCTGCCGGATCAGGAAGCCCTTGGCCTTGTCGGGCGTCCCGTCGTCCCGCAGCCGTCTCATCGCCGTGCCTCCCGCGCGAAGGGCGCCACCCGCCGCACCTGCGCCGACTTGCGTACTTCAGCCAGGGCCTGGGCCGCCAGCTCTCCGTAGCGCGCCCGGACCAGCTCCTCGCGGATGGCCGTGCGCGCTGCCTGGTCGAACTCACCGGGGTACAGGTCCCGGTGGGCGTCATAATGGTGACGGACCTCCGCCTCGCTCACCTGTGCCTTCAACCGGACGCGGCTGTCGAGGATTCGTTCCGCCCGCAAGCCCCGCGCCAGCACGGCCTCCAGGGCGCTTCGGTCCACGCCGTGCCGGTCCAGGAAGCGCCGGAGCGACTCCTCCCCACCCAGCCGCGCCCGGACGGCGTCCAGCCGGGCCTGCACCTCCGCCGGTTCGGCCGGGAAGGCCTGCAGGCGGTCCGCGCTCAGGACCTGGAGGCGCTGGTTGATGGACAGCTCCAGCGCCCCCCGGAGCGTCTGCTCGTCCAGAGGCAGGGCGGCGGCCTGCACGGCCCCCCGCTGGATCAGCGCCACCCGGGCCTCCATCTCCAGCTCGCTCTGGGTGAGGACCTGGCCCTCGATGACCGCTACGACGCGGTCCACCACCCTGCCCTCCTCCACGACGGGAGCGGGCGGCGGGGGGGCGGCGTGGGCGGTCGCCACTGACCCCAGGGCGATTCCCAGAGCCGCTGGGAGCAGCCCGCACGCCAGCCACAGGGGGGCCTTCCGGCGGGCGCGCGGTGCTGGCATGGCCTTCCTCATCTTGCGGCGACTGTAACCATCGCGGTGCTGTCCGGACATCCCGTGCTGGCGCTCACCGCACCGCTGGTTACGTTCTCCCTTGTCGGGTACTGCACCACCCTCAAAACCTATGGCTGACGACTACTACCAGATTCTGGGCGTGCCACGGACGGCCTCGGCGGACGACCTCAAGAAGGCCTTCCGGAAGCTGGCGCGCCAGCACCACCCCGACGTCAACCCAGGCGACAAGGGGGCGGAGGAGAAGTTCAAGCGCATCAACACCGCCTTCGAGGTGCTGGGAGACCCGAAGAAGCGCGCGCTCTACGACGAGTTCGGCGAGGACGCGGAGAAGATCGGCTTCGATGAGAAGAAGGCCGCGGCCTACCGCCAGTACCGCGCCGCCCAGGCGGCCGGGGGCAGCGGGGGCGGAGGCATCCCCTTCAGCACCGAGGGCGTGGACCTGGGGGATCTCTTCAACGACATCTTCGGGCGCTCGGGCGGAGGCGGCGGGGGAGCCGGCGGCTTCGACATCAACGACCTCTTCGGCCGGGGCCGGGGCGGCAGCCGATCCACCGCGGCCGAGCGCGGCGATGACCTGACGACCCGCGTGCAGATCTCCCTCGCGGAGGCCGTCACCGGCACCGAGCGCGCGTTGACGCTCCAGCGGCCGGGCCGCTGCTCCAAGTGCCACGGCGAGGGCAACACGGGGAAGCTCGTGACGTGCCCCACCTGCAACGGCACGGGGCGGGCCCGGCGGGGCGGCGCCATGTTCGGCGGATCCGGCGTGTGCCCCACCTGCCGCGGCAGCGGGAAGGCCCCGGAGCCCTGCTCCCAGTGCGGAGGCAGCGGCATCAAGGAGGAGACGACCCGGCTGACGGTGAAGATTCCGGCGGGCGTCGTCACCGGCTCCAAGGTGCGGCTGGCCGGCCAGGGCGCGGCGGGCATCCAGGGGGGCCCTCCGGGGGACCTCTACATCGAGACGGAGGTGGCCGAGCATCCGCTGGTGCGCCGCGAAGGCGACGACCTCTACCTGGACCTGCCGGTGACGGTCTCCGAGGCGCTGCTGGGCGGCGAGGTGCGCGTGCCTACGTTCCAGGGTGAGGTGACGCTGAAGGTGCCTCCAGGTTCACAATCCGGCCGCAAGATGCGGCTCAAGGGGCGCGGCGTGCCGTCGCTCCGGGGCGGCACTCCGGGCGACATGTACCTGCTGCTCCAGGTGAAGGTCCCCGAGGAGGCCACGGACGACGTCCGGGCCGCCGCGGAGACGCTGGCGCGGGCCTACCGGGGCGACGTGCGCCGGGAGCTGACGTTGTAGTTGTCGTTGCCACTTGTCCTGGAAGGCGCACCGTCCTACATCGCGCCTCCACTCTTCCGAATCCGGAGCGGGTACGTACTTATGGGTCTCTTCGATTTCCTCACGGGCGGCTCGGGCCCCGATAAAGCCCTCAAGCTCAAGTCCAAGGTGACCCAGAAGTACGGGGAGCCGTCCACGCGGCAGAAGGCCCTGCAGCAGCTGGGGGAGATGAAGTACCCCGAGGCCGTCACGGTGCTGCTGAGCCGGTTCACCATCACCGTGGACCCGCTCACCACCGACGCGGACGAGAAGGAGCACACCTTCGACCTGATCAAGCACTTCGGTCAGGACGCCGTCGCGCCGGTGAGCGCCTTCCTCAAGACGAGCGATCAGGCCACGTCCTGGGCGCTGCGCATCCTCCAGGAGCTGCTCGCCGAGGACGCGCTCATGGGCGTCATCACCGACACGCTCCAGCACCTGTCCTCCCGCTACACGCGCGACCCGGAGAAGAAGGTCGTGCTGCTCCACCACGTGCTGGGCAAGCAGGATCCGCGCGTGGCCCAGGCCGTCCTCCCCTTCCTGGAGGACATGTCCGACGACGTGAAGATCGCCGCCATCAACGTCCTGGGGCCCCTGAAGCACGAGCCGGCGCGCGAGCCCCTGCTCCAGCTGCTCACCTCCGAGGACACCGCGCGCCGCGTGCAGACCGCGGCGCTGGCGGCCCTGGCGGAGAGCGGCTTCGCCGTGCAGGGCTACCAGGAGAAGGTGCAGGCCGCCCTCGTGGAGCCCTACAGCCTGGACAAGGACGGCCGCATCCAGCGCCGACCCTGAGTCATTCCAGTACCCCGGCCCGGGAAGCGGCCGGAGGGGCTGGGGGGCTGTCGGGCACCTGACACGCTCGGCGTTGGTGGAGGGCACCGGGCTCCGGTGCGGTTCCCTCCCACGCGAGACATGAAGCAGGATTCACGCGTGCCATCGAAGAAGAAGGGTCCGCAGCTCGCAGAGGTCGTCCCTCTGCGTCCCGCCATCACCGCGAAGAAGGCCCCACCGAAGCGCGCGGCGAAACCGCCGCCGCCGGTGGACACGGACGCCGCCGCCCAGGCCTTGCTGGAGATGGGCCGGCAGCTCACCGACAACGCCGGCCCCACCGAGGCCCTGCGCGCGCAGCTGCAGACGCTCCACACGCTGCTCAAGCCGAAGGTCTGCTACGTCGCGCGCCACTTCCCGTCGCGCAACCAGCTGCACGTGGAGCACGTGCGCGGACGCTACGACGAGCGCGTCACCGCCGCCGTCCCGGGCGAGGGCGTGGTGGGCCGGTGCTTCACCGACAAGGTGCTCCTGCGCGAGGACGACACCGTCGCCGTGCCCCTGGAGGGGCCGCAGGGCGTGACGGGCGTGCTCGTGGTGCTGGGCGCGCGCCGGAAGGCTTCCGACATCTTGATGCAGTCTCTGGCGTCGCAGCTCACCGCCGCCTACGAGGTGGCCCGGCTGCGCGACGACAGCGCCCGGCGCAACAAGGACCTGCAGACGGCCATCGCGGGCTTGAAGAGCCTGGAGCAGAACCGCGAGGAGCTGCTCGGCAATGTGTCCCATGACTTGAAGAACCCGCTCACCACCATCAAGGCCTACCTGGCCATGCTGGGCCGGGAGAAGCTGGGCACGCTGACGGACGGGCAGCGCCGCGCGGTGCAGATCTGCGATCGCAACGCGGACCGGCTGCTCCAGCAGGTGAACGACCTGGTGCTGATGTCCCGGCTGTCGTCCGGGAAGATGCAGCTCAACCAGCGCCCCTTCGGCCTCAAGGCCGTGGCGGAAGAGGTGGTGCGGGGGCTGGGCGCCGTCGCGGAGCACAGCCGCGTGCGCGTGGTGATTCCGCCCTGCCCGGAGGTGTTCGTCCGGGGCGACCGCGAGCGCATCTCCGAGGCCATCCACAACCTGGTGGAGAACGGCATCCACCACAGCGAGACGGACGACGTCGTCGAGGTGAGCGTGTCGTCCAGCGAGGGACTGGGCGTCCTCACCGTGAAGGACTCCGGCCAGGGCATGACGGCGGAAGCCCTGGAGCACGTGTTCGACTCGTTCTACCGCGCGCAGCCGGGCATGCCCCGTCCGCCGGGCACGGGCCTGGGCCTGCCGCTGGTGGCCAAGATTGTCGCGCTGCACGGCGGCCGCGTGGACGCCAGCAGCATCCTGGGCGAGGGCAGCACGTTCCAGATGGTCCTGCCCCTGTTCGCGAGCGCCGTGAGCGCCCCGGACGTGAACCAGGCCGCGCCCAAGGCGGGCGGCATCCTCCTGGTGGAGGACGACGTGGACTGCCGCGAGGTGCTGGAGCAGGTGCTGGAGCAGGAGGGCTACCGGGTGATGGCCACCTCCGGCGCCGCCGAGGCACGCTCCATCCTGTCCCACATCCGGCCGGCCATGGTGCTGCTGGACCTGCGGTTGTCAGGGGAGGACGGACGCTCCGTGCTCCACTACATCCGCACCACGGAGTCGCTGGCTGACGTGGTCGTCTACATCATCTCCGGCGCGAGCGACGTCGCGTCCCTCACCTCGGGTGAAGGGCCGGACCGCATCGACGGGTACTTCGAGAAACCGCTGAAGCTGCCCAAGCTGCTGGACACCGTGGCCTCGGTGGTGCGCCCCAAGAGCCGCGGCCCTGCCGTGCCCTGAATGACGCTCTGACGCCTTCCCCACAGAAGAGGTGGCTGGAAGGCGCCCCGCCTTGGGTAGTATCCGCGCGGTCCATGAGCACTTCCGTCTATAGCCGCTACCGCGCCGCGTTCGCCCAGGCCCTCGCCGGGGCCCTGGGTGTCCCCGCCGCCGACATCGAGCCCCAGGTCAAGCCCGCGGATCCCGCGCACGGCGACCTGAGCTTCGCCACCTTCCCCCTCGCCAAGGCGCAGAAGAAGGCGCCCCCCGCCATCGCCGCGCAACTGGCGCAGGCGCTCCAGGTCCCCGGCCTGGAGGTCAAGGCCGTGGGCCCGTACGTCAACGCGCGCTTCCTTCCCCTCCCCTTCACCCAGGAGGTCATCGACGGCGTGCGCCTGGCGGGGCTCGCCTACGGCAGCGACGCGGAGGACGGCAAGGGCAAGACGGTGGTCATCGACTACTCGTCGCCCAACATCGCCAAGCCCATTGGCTTCCATCACATCCGCACCACGTTCCTGGGTCACTGCATCGCGAACCTGTACCGCGCGCTGGGCTGGCGCGTGGAGGGCATCAACTACCTGGGTGACTGGGGCAAGCAGTTCGGCCTCGTCGCCGTGGGCTTCCAGGAGTTCGGCAAGGAGGAACTCCGGGAGGACATGGCGCATCTGGTCCAGGTCTACGTGCAGGCCAACAAGCGCGCCGGTGAAGACCCGGCCTTCGACGAGAAGGCCCGCGAGTTCTTCCGCCGCATGGAGGCGGGCGAGCCGGAGGCGATGAAGCTCTGGAACCAGTTCCGGGAGACGAGCCTCAAGGGCTTCAAGCGCGTCTACGCGCGCATGGGCATCGACTTCGAGCACATCGAGGGCGAGAGCCGCTACCAGGGCAAGATGGACGCGGTCATCGACCAGATCGCGAAGAAGCCCGGCGTGAAGGAGTCCCAGGGCGCCATCATCGTGGACATGCCCTACGCGGACGGCGAACCGCCCGTGCTGCTCAAGAAGAACGACGGCAGCACGCTCTACGCCACGCGCGACCTGGCGGCCGCCGAGGACCGCCACGCGCGCTTCAACTTCGACAAGTCGCTCTACGTCGTCGCGCAGGACCAGGCGCTGCACTTCCGGCAGGTGTTCCGCACCCTGAAGGAGATGGGCCAGCCGTGGGCGGACAAGTGCGTGCACGTGCCGTTCGGCCGCATCCACGGAATGAGCACGCGCAAGGGCCAGGTGGTGGAGCTGGATCAGGTCCTGGACGAGGCGAAGGAGCGCGTGCTCCAGCGCGTGAAGGAGAACGTCGCGCAGGGCAACCTGGAGACGGCCGACGCGGACGCCCTGTCGGAGCAGATCGGCCTGGGCGCCATCGTCTTCGGCGACCTGAAGCACAACCGCGCCAGCGACTACACCTTCGACTGGGACGAGGTGACGAGCCTGGAGGGGCACACGGGGCCCTATCTCCAGTACGCGCACGCCCGGAGCGCGAACGTGCTGCGCAAGGGCGGCGGCGTGCCCACTGCGTATGATCCGGCGCTGCTTACGCTCCCGGAGGAGCAGGCGCTGGTGCGTGAGCTGATGCGGCTGCCGGACACGGTGAAGGCGGCGGCGGAGCAGTACGAGCCCAGCCTGGTGGCGCGGCTGCTCCTGGACGTGGCGGCGGCGTACAGCCGCTACTACACGGCCGGCAACAAGGACCGCGACAAGCGCATCCTCGTGGAGGGAAATGACGCGGTGCGCGCGGCCCGGTTGGCGCTCACGGACGCGACACGAATCACGTTGGCGGCGGGGCTCACCTTGCTGGGCATCCCGACGCCGGAAAACATGTAGCCTGGGGGGCTGCGATGGACACCGCGCTGGCGCAGACCACGACGCAAGGAGAGGCTTTGAAGGAGGAATTCGGTCCCATGTCCCGGGTGCTCGGGGCTCGGTACTTCGACGGGGTGCACTTCCCGCCGGAGGCCGAGAACGAGCTGCGCGCGCTCAGCGCCCGGGGCTTCGTGGTGCACGTCATGCGCACCACTGCGTGGATCAACTTCCTCTACATCGCGTGGGCCATGGTCCGGCGGGCCATGCCGCCCATCCGCGCGGTGGTGAACCTGCGTCCGTGGTTCACCAAACCCTGGCGCCAGACGGCGCAGGGCGGCGCGGTGGAGGAGCGCTTCCGCTACGCCCGCGAGCAGGGCGGCAGCGGCCTGGTGTTCCTGCGCCGCACGGCGCTCCTGCACGCCTCCGGCAAGGAGACGCGCGAGGACCCCTTCCCTGAGCTGGTGCGGCTGGCGCGCGGCTCCGAGCGACCGGTGTTCCTGGTGCCGGAGCTGTTCGTCTGGGAGAAGCGCCCCGCGAAGCTCAAGCCGGGCTGGCGCGACGCGCTGTTCGGAAGCCCGGAGGCGCCGGGCTTCGTGCACTCCATGGTGGCGTTCTTCCGCAACTACAAGCGCGCGCAGTTCCGCGTGGGAGAGCCCATCGACCTGCGCCGCTTCATCGAGGAGAACCCGGGCATCAGCGACGAGGTGCTGGCGCGCAAGGTGCGCAGCACGTTGCACGTGTTCCTCGCGCGTGAGACGCGCGCGGTGTTCGGCCCGCCGCAGAAGCCCACGGACCGGCTCATCGAGGAGACACTGCGCGACCGCCAGTTGCGCAAGGTGCTGGACGAGCACGCCGCCTCCACGGGCCGTAAGCCCTCGAGCGTGTATCGCGAGGCCCAGCGCAACCTGGAGGCCATCGCGGCCAAGCCCAACCCGTCCGTGCTGGCGCTCATCGCGCCGGTGCTGGAGTGGGTGTTCAACCGCATCTACGACGGCATCGGCGTGGACGAAGCCGGGCTGCACCGCGCGCTCAAGGCCGCGGGCAAGGCGCCGGTGGTGCTCTGCCCCAGCCACAAGAGCCACGTGGACTACCTGGTGATGAGCTGGGTGCTCTGGAACCGGGGCTACACCGCGCCGCTGGTGGCCGCGGGCGCGAACCTGTCCTTCTGGCCCCTGGGCGTGCTGTTCCGCCGCTGCGGCGCGTTCTTCCTGCGCCGCTCGTTCAAGGGCGACAAGGTCTACGCCGCGTCCTTCAAGGCGTACATCAAGAAGCTGGTGCACGACGGCCTCCACCAGGAGTTCTTCCCGGAGGGTGGCCGCTCGCGCACGGGCAAGCTGCTCACGCCCAAGCTGGGCATGCTCACGTGGCAGGTCGAAGCGGTGCTGGATGGCGCGCGCAACGACCTCTACTTCGTGCCCGTCTCCATCGACTACGAGAAGGTGGTGGAGTCCGACAGCTACTCGAAGGAGCTGGCCGGCGGGGAGAAGAAGCCGGAGGACCTCAAGGCCCTCTTGAGCGCGCCCAAGGTGCTGGCCGCGCGCTACGGCCGCATCCACCTCACCTTCGACGAGCCGCTGTCGCTGGTGGAATTCATGAAGGCGCGTGGCCTGTCGCCGCAGGAGCCGGTGACGGACGAGCAGAAGAAGGGCCTGGTGCGCGCGCTGGGCAACCGCGTGATGTACGGCATCAGCAAGGTGTCCACCGTCACGCCGCACGCGCTGGTGAGCGCGTCGCTCCTGGCCCACCGCCGGCGCGGCCTCACCCAGCGCGAGCTCACGGACCGGATCAGCCTGCTGCGCCGCATCGCCTCCGAGGACGGCGCACGGCTGTCCAAGGAGCTGGCCAACGCGCCGAGCAACCCGGAGACGCTGGGCCCCATCCAGGACGCGATGCGCGAGTTCATCTCCGACGAGATGGTGCGCACGCAGGAGGCGCGCGGTGAGGTCAGCTACCAGGTGGAGGACTCACGCCGCCCGGAGATGTCCTTCTACAAGAACACGCTGATGAACCTGGTGGCCGCGCGCAGCCTGGTGGCCAACGCGCTGCTCGCGGGCACGCCCGCGCCGTACGACACCGTGAAGGCCCGCGCGCTGTTCCTGTCGCGCCTCTTCAAGGTGGAGTTCATCTACCGGGTGGGCGCGTCGTTCGACACCATCTTCGCCGAGTGCGTGGAGCGGCTCGTGCGCATGGGCCTGGTCATCCACGACGGGGACACGCTCACGCGCGCGCCGGAGGCCCATGCCCAGCCGGATCTGGAGTTCCTGGCGGACCTGCTGCGCGACTTCCTGGAAGCCTACCTGCTGGCCGCCATGACGTTGCCGGACGTGGCAGCGGGCGTGGCCACCGACCGCAAGACGTTCGTCAAGCTGGCGCTGGAGACGGGCCGCGGCGAGTACAACGCCGGCCGCATCACCGCCGCCGAGTCCCTGGCGAAGACGACGCTGGAGAACGCGGTGGAGTACCTGTTGGATCAGCGCATCCTCGTGGAAGAGGACAAGAAGCTGCGGCTGGGTGACCCGGCCGCGGCGGCGGAGCTTCCCCGGAAGAACCCGCTCGCGGAGGAGATCCGCGGCTACCTCCACCGGGCCTGACGAAGCTCCTCGTAGCGCCTCGAAGCGAACGCGGCATCCCACCCCTCTCCGCCTGGCGGAGAGGGGGCAGGAGACGACACGGTGGACGAAGCATCCCCTTCCAGCGACCCGCGGCCTGCGGAGGCCCCCGCGCCGCTGACGCCGCCCCACCCCGTGCTCGCCGCGTCCCTGGCCTTCGGGCTCTTCGTGTCGGTGGGCGCCGTCACCCAGCTGCTCAACCCCGCCTTCGGCGTGTGGTTCACGGAGGTGTTCCTCTTCCTGGGCCTCGCGTGGATCATGGTGCGCCGCTCGGGGTACCGGCCCGCCGCGTACGTGGGCCTCACGCCGTTCCTGGGCGCTCCCACCCTGTTCGGCTTCCTGCTGGGCGTGGCCAACTTCGTCGCCGTGGTGGTGCCCGTGCAGTTCCTCGCGCAGCGGGTGGCCCCCGCGTGGCTGCGGGAGATGTTCGACGCCTCGCGCCTCTTCGAAGGCCAGTCGCCAGTGGAGCTGGCGCTGCTGCTGGGCGGCGTGTCCGTGGCCGCGCCGCTGTGCGAGGAGGTCTTCTTCCGCGGCCTCTTCCAGCGCTCCCTGACGCCTCCGGCCCCCGCGTCCCCCTGGCGCGCGTTGATCATCTCGTCCGTGGTGTTCAGCGCGTTCCACCTGGATCCGGTGGGGTTCCTCGCCCGGGCGGAGCTGGGACTGCTGTTCGGCTGGCTCTTCTGGCGCACCGGCTCGCTGTGGCCGGGCATCGCGGCGCATGCGGCCAACAACATCGTGTCGTCGGCGCTGTTCCTCATCGCCACGCACTCGGGGCTCGCGAAGGATGGCGCGCCGGACGATGTGACGGATTGGCGCGCCGTGCTGGGGCTGGCGCTGGTGGGCTGGACGGCGCTCCTGGGCCTGCGCGCCGCGTCCCGGCACTTCCCTTCCGTGTGGGGACGCGGCAGCCCGCCCGGCGACGAGGAGGTGCGCGCCACGAAGCCCGTGCCCCTCTTCGCCCTCCAGTTGCTGCCCTGGGTGACAGCGGCCACGCTGTCCCTGGTGGGACTGGGACTCGTGGATGGGCGAGGCGTGTCGCTGAGCGTCTACGACGTCCAGCACCCGGTGGATCCGCTGCCCAAGGACGCGGACCCGGCGCTCCAGGCTGAGCGAAAGGCCATGCGGCAGCTCCGCGAGGCCGTGCGCAAGGGCGAGGTGCCCATGGAGGCCTATGAAGAGGAGCGCCTCCGGCAGTCGGAGGCGTATGGCCCCGGCAAGGGCAAGGGCAAGCTCAAAGCCAAGAGCAAGAGCAAGCCCGAGATCCGCCTCTGAGGCCCGGAGGGAAGGCTCCCCCCGGGCACCCCGTCACTCCTCCTTGTACGAGCTGACGTGGAACACCGGCCCCACCATGGCGGTGGTGACGGCGTCGCGCTGGATGCTGCCCTCGGCGGAGATGCGCTGACCGTCCTTCTTGATCTTCCGGTCACCGCCCGCGAGCTGGTACGTCCGGCCGTCGTCAGCCTTCAGGACCCACACGCCGCCCTCCAGGTCCCGGTACTGCACCGTGCCGGAGAGCTTCATGCGTCCTCCCGCTTGAGCATCGCGCGGGCGATGACGAGGCACACCACCGTGTTGAAGCCCAGCCACGGCTTCGCCAGGAAGGTGAAGGGCATCCACGCCAGCGCCGGAGCGCCCACCCACGCCGCGTAGGCCAGGAAACCCGCGAAGCCCAACGCCAGGCCGCCCACCGCCGGCCGGAAGCCCCGCCACGCGATGGCCGGCAGCGACAGCACCAGGGGAATGAGCGCGCTGTAGAACAGCGGGTTCACCGCGCCCCGGCCGAAGATGATCCGCTGCCAGTCCGGGATGGGCAGCGACGCCACGCTCACCACGTCCTGCGCCGCGCCCGCCGCGCCCGCGAACCAGGTGCGCAGGAAGAAGAAGCCCACCGTGGAGAGCACCAGCGGCACGAGGAACGCCGGGCGGAAGAGCACGTTGAGGTAGCCCGGACGCTCGCGGCCGCGCAGCGTGAGTAGCACCAGCGCGAGCAGCGCCGCGGCCCAGCCCAACGACGGCCACCGGGGCGAAGCGCCGTTGAAGGCCTTCAGCGAAGCATTCGCGTTGAGGACGCCGTGGCCGTACTCCTCCGTCCAGGCCTGGTTCTCCGCCGCCTTGGCGCCGGTGTAGAGCGCCTGCTCCACCTCGTCCGGCGTGGTGGCGCCCGCACCGTAGAGCATCGCGGCGACGGCGGCCACGTGCGGCGCGGCCATGCTGGTGCCCTGGTACCAGGCGTAGATGGAGCGCGACGGGTCGCGCGGGTCGATGGTGTTCTGAAGGATGCCGCCCGTATCGCCCCGGCTCTTGTCACCACCGGGCGCCGCGATGTCCAGCTCCTTGCCGTAGGACGAGTACGGCGCGCGCGTGCCGGACGGGCCCACCGCGCTCACCGCCACCGCGCCGGGGTACGCCGCGGGGAACTCCACCTTGCCGCGCCCGGTGTTGCCCGCCGCGGCCACCACGGTGACGCCCTTCTTGCGCGCGTAGTCCACCGCGCTGGCCATGACCTGCGAGTACAGGCCACCGCCCAGCGACATGTTGATGACCTTCGCGTCGTGGTCCGCCGCGAAGCGGATGGCGTCCGCGATGTCCGCGGAGGTGCCGCTGCCGAAGTGGTTCAGCACCTTGAGCGGCATCAGCGTCGCGTCGAACGCCACGCCCGCCACGCCTTCGCCGTTGTTGGTGGCCTGCGCGATGGTGCCCGCCACGTGCGTGCCGTGGCCATGGTCGTCGTTGGCGTGCTCGTCGTCGTTGACGAAGTCATAGCCCTTCACGAACGACACACCCTTCAGGTCCGGCACCTGCTTGAAGTCGTCGTGGTCCTCGTAGGCGATGCCCGTGTCGATGACCGCCACCACCACGCCCTTGCCCCGGTTGCCGTCCCAGGCCTTCGGCATGTCGATCATCCGGAGGTTCCACTGGGACTCGAACTGGGGGTCGTTCGGCGTGTAGCTGGTGCGCACCTGCATGAGCGGCTCGGCGGACTCCACCGCCGGGTTCTGGCGGATGCGCTGGAGCACGTCCTCCACGTTGTCCACGCCCACCGCCAGCGTGACACCCGTGCGAGGGCCCTCCAGGGAGTTGAACTCCAGGTCCACGCCCCACTCCTGCTCCCAGGCGTCGAACTGCTCCTTGGTGGTGCCGTCCTTGAAGTCCACCACGATGGCGCCGGACACCACGTCGTCCGAGCCCTCCGCCACCGCTCGGGACACCTCCGCCTGCGCGGCCGCCAGGTCCTGCCCGGCCGGGGCCTCCGGCTCCCGCGACGCGGAAGCACACGCCGAGGCCGACAGGGCCAGCGCCGCGAGAACCACGTTCCATCGCCTCATCCGCATCGGGACACTCCTTGAACGAAGACGCCTCGAAGACCCACTACGAACGCACGGCGGGACGATTGGGTCTGCGCTTTCAGTCTGTCCGCCCCCCGGCCAGCCGTGCAAGGCGCCGGGGATGAAGAAAGGTGAAGAAGTCCAACGGTTTGCACGCCAACGCCCTACCCGCCCGCCAGGCGCTGGAGCCACGCCGCCGCCGCCCGCCCCACCTGGGGAAGGTTGCGATGGAAGGTCGCCCCGGCATCGTCGATGACCTCTAAATCGCCCCCGGCCTCCGCGACAGCCGCGGCCAGCGCCGCCCGGGGCACCCGGGTGTCCTGCGCCCCCACGATCACCAGCAGCGGACACGACAGTCGCACGAGTGACAGCGGGTCCACATCTGGCGCCACCAGACACAGTCCGCCCACGGCCGGGTGCCGCTCCTGGAGCGCCAGCGCCACCCGGGCCCCGCCGTGCAGGGACGCCACCGCGAGCGCCGTCGTCCCCGCGTTCTCCAGCGCCACCCGCATCGCCGCCTCCGCATCCTCCACCAGCGCCCCGCCGGTGCCCCGGACGCCCTGGCTGGCCCCCACGCCCCGGTGGTTGAAGCGCAGGGTGGGAAAGCCCGCCCGCGCCACCGCGAAGGCCACCTCCGCCGCCAGGACGTGATCCATCCCGCCCCCTTCTTCCGGCCGGGGCGGGAGGATGAGCAGCGGCGGCGACTTCTGGCCCCGGTGCACCGTGCCCTCCATCACCGTGCCGTCCGAGCCCACGGGGATGAGCGTAGAGCGCTCCAGGAACTGACCTTTCTGGACCATGCCCCCACCTTAAGCCGTCCTGCCGGGTGCGCCCGGGCTGGATTCCCGTCCGGCGTCCCCTCCCGGACGGCCTGTGCCGCAGCGCGTTGCGCACATTCCGTGACCTGCTCGCAACTTTTCGGCGCTTCGGGTGAGAATGGATCAACGCAGCAAGCTTTCCCTTCCCCCTTCAAAAATCCGCACACCGCAGGAGCCTCAAGCCATGGGAACCATCGGGCGCACCTCCAACAACACCATCGCGCGCACCACCACGACCTCGGGGACGACCGGCGCGGCCGCTCCGGCCAAGACGGCCACCCCGGCCACGGCGAAGCCGGCCAACACCGTGAAGGACGGCTTCGACACCAAGGCGTCGAACAGCGCGGTGCGCACCGCGGCCCCCGCGGCCGTGTTCACCGCTCCGGCGGGCGCGAAGGACAAGGCCTATGACGGCAAGATCATGGGCAAGGGCGGGCAGGCCTTCGACGCCAGCACCCCGCTGAGCCAGATCCCGGCCTACGAGCCCAAGGGCGGCGTGAAGCAGCCGGGCACCATCATCTACGTGAACGGGATGATGACGGACAAGGCGGGCCAGGAGACCACGATGCAGGCCATCGCGGACAAGACGGGCCAGAAGACCATCGGTATCCACAACTCCACCGAGGGCTTCTTCAAGGACCTGGGCCAGTGCATCACGGACAAGATGGACAAGGGCAAGAACCCGGCCGTGGACACGCTGGCGGACTCGCTCTACTCGGAGCTGAAGGCCGGCCGTGACGTGCACCTGATGGCGCACAGCCAGGGTGGCCTCATCACCAGCCGCGCGCTGAACGACGTGGCCAAGCGGCTGCGCATCGAAGACGGGCTGTCCCCCGCCCAGGTGCAGGAGAAGCTGGGCAAGGTCTCCGTGGAGACCTTCGGCGCCGCGGCGGCGACCTACCCGGACGGCCCCAAGTACGTCCACTACGTCAACGACAAGGACCCCGTGCCGGGCCTCTTCGGTCTGGGCACCAGCGGCAAGGGCCCCCTGGACCTGCTCAAGCACGCGGGCAAGGACGCGAAGATCCGCTACTTCTCCGAGAAGAGCATCTTCTCCGGCGCGCACAACATCAACGACACGTACCTCAACCAGCGCGTGCCGTTCGACCAGGCCCGCGCCGGCTAGTTCTAATCCCGGGTCCGGACTGGTATGACTGCACGTATGACGCTCGAAGAAGCCCAGCGACTGGTGCAGTCATTCATCCGGGCCCACGGAGGCGATGCGCAGGCCTCCGGGCTGAACGCGAAGGGATTTGGCGGCGCCGCGCTTGGCGACGCGCAGGTCTACTTCGAACACGTGAAGGACTCGGGGGCGCTGAAGTGCAGCGCCCTCATCTACCGCTTCCGCGACGCGCCCCGGCCGGGCGTCATCGACGGGTTCCGTGACGAAGAGAAGAAGGGCACGGACGCCGGCGGCGGCAAGGTGGACTACGAGACCGAGAACAAGTCCCTCTTCCTGAGCCGCACGTACGGCGTGGTGCCGTCGGAGCAGCAGTTCAAGGAAGACGTGGACCGGCTCGTGGAGGCCAGCCTCGTGTGGGGCGACGAAGTGTTCAACCGCGTCGCGGACCGCGTCATCCCCGCGAAGTGATCAGCACGTTCTCCAGCAAGATTCAGTGGCTCTTGTCCTCCATGGGCTTGGCGCGTCCTGCGCCGCCCGCGGGGGGCCCGATGACTCGGGACGCGGCCCGGCAGCTGGTGAAGTGGTACCTCCAGACGCAGGGCGCCGGCGTCTCTGAAGGCCTCAACGAGCAGGGGCTGGGCGGCATGATGAACGGCGAAGGCCAGTACGCCTTCGAGCACGTCGAGTCGCCTCCGGCGCTCAAGTGCAGCGCCCTCATCTACCGGTTCCGCGAACCGCCCAAGCCCGGCATCATCGAGGGCTTCCAACAGCAGCAAGAGGAAGGCACGGACACCGGCGGCGGCAACGTCGACTTCGAGCCCGACACCGGCAATCTCTTCCTGACCCGCACCTACGAAGTCATGCCGGACGGCCGCGAGTTCACCCGCGACCTGGACCGGCTGGGCAAGGCCAGCGTCGTCTGGGGCAAGGACGTGCTGGACCGCGTGGCCCACAAGGTCTTCGGCACCTGAGCGTTCCCGAGCACCAGGGAGGCGCGCCCCATGTCAGGCGCGCCCCGGAGCCGGACGCCGCCGCTACACCGCCTGCATCACGTAGAACTTGAGGTACTTCCCTTCCGGGAACTGCAGGCGCACGGGGTGGTCCGGCGGCTGGTAGCGCTCCTCCACCAGCGCCAGGTCCACGCCGGCCTTGAAGCCCGCCTCGCGCACGGCGCCCATGAACATGTCCCCCGTCACGCGCGCGGAGCACGACGCCGTGGCCAGCAGGCCGCCGGGACGCAGCAGCGCCAGGGCCTGCCGGTTGAGGGACGCGTAGCCGTCCACGGCCGCCTCCACCGCGCGCTGGCTCTTCGCGAAGGCGGGCGGGTCCAGGATGATGAGGTCGAACGTGCGGCCCTCCTCCTTGAACGACTGGATGAGCGCGAACACGTCCGCCGCGAGGAAGTCGTGCTTCGCCGCCGGCAGCCCGTTGCGCGTGAAGTTCTCCCGCGCCAGGGCGATGGCCTCCGGGTCCTGATCCACGGAGAAGACGCTGTTGGCCCCGCCCAGCGCCGCGTTCACGGAGAAGCCGCCGCTGAAGCTGAAGCAGTTGAGCACGTCCCTCCCCTGCCCCAGCCGGCGGATGAGGTAGCGGTTCTCACGCTGATCCAGGAAGAAGCCCGTCTTCTGCCCCTTCCACGCGTCCACCAGGAAGGTGGCGCCGCGCTCGCGGATGGGGATGAGCTCCGGGGCCTCCTCGCCCCACAGCATCTTCCCGCTGCCGCGACCGTCGTCCTCCTCCACGTCGTCGCGCCCCACCTCGTCGCGGCCGAGGATGCCCTTCAGCCCCGGGACGCCCGCCTTCAGCGCCTCCACGATGAGCGGGCGGTACGGGGTGAGGCCCGCCGAGTACAGCTTCATCACCGCCCAGCCCGCGTACAGGTCCACCACCACGCCGGGCAGGCCGTCGCCCTCGCCGTGGATGAGGCGGTAGCTGTCCGTGTCCTTCAGGTCGATGAGCGCAGTGCGCGCGGCCAGGGCCCGCTGCACGCGCTGGGTGATGAAGCGCGAATCCACCGTCTCGCGCGAGTCCCGCGTGAGCACGCGCACCGCGATGGCCGAGTGCGGATCGTAGTACCCGCGCGCGACGAACTTCCCGTTCTCCGTCAGGTCCACCACACTGCCGGCCGGAATCCGCGGCATGTGCTCCAGGGCCTTGCGGAACACCCACGGGTGCCCCGCACGCAGGTGACGCCCCAGGCCTCGGGCCAGCTCCAGCTTCACGACATTCACGTTGAAACTCCTCGACTGCGGGCCGTCCGGCGGCGGGCGAGGAGGGCGCGAGCCAGCTCCTCGAAGCCCCGCCCCTCGGGCGCCCGGGTGATGAAGGCCGGCGGCGCGTCGATGCGATCCAGCACCGCGCGCACGTTGGCCACGCCCACGCCCAGCTTGAACGCCTGGAACATCGGAGCGTCGTTGAAAGAATCCCCCGCGTACACGTACCGGCCGTCCGCGGGGTCCAGCTTCTCGCCCCACGCCACCCTGGCGAAGCGGCGCGACGCGGAGAGCTTGTCGAAGCGGCCCAGCCAGCAGTTGACGTGGACGGACGAACGCACCGCCGTCACGCCCCGGGCCCGCAGCAGCGACTCGATGCGGGAGGCCCCTTCGTCGCCCAGCCGGGCCTCCTCGTTGTAGTCCACCGCCAGGTCCACTTCCGTGTAGCGGCTGTCCACGGACAGGCGGGCACCGGGCACCTGGGCGAGCACTCGCTCGACCTCCTTCTCCAGGCGCTGGCGGTTCGCCACGCGCTGGGCGGGCGGCTCCAGGTACACCTTGCGCAGCTTCCCCCTGGCACCCTTGAGGAAGAACAGCCCGCCGTTCTCCACGACGACGCCGTCCACGGGGAGCTGGCGGGCCCACGCCTCGCCCCACCCCGCCGGACGGCCGCTCACCAGCACCACGCGCAGGCCGGACGCGGACAGCTGCTCCAGGGAGCGCACCGTCTGGCTGCGCAGCTTGTGGCCCGTCGTCAGCGTGCCATCCACGTCGGTGAAGACGCCCTGCACGCCGGACAGGTCCGCCTGCCGCAGGGGGCGCGGCTCCACGGCCTTCACATTCACTGTCGTCACATCACGTCCAGTTGCGCGAGCTGGGACTGGAAGGACTCGATGGTGGAGAGCAGCTCCGGGCCCGTGAGCGTGGCGAGCTTCAGCTTGCGCGCCTTGCGCAGGAACGCGTCCATGGTGGGGTCCCGACCGTAGAGCGACTGCGCGCTGGCCGCGGCCTCCGCCAGCGCCTTCGCGGACGCGACCGGATCCTTCGTGGACTGGGCCAGCGCGCGCTCCAGGCGCACGCCGCACGCGGCCCACACCTCGCGGTCGTGGAGGATGAGCAGCTGGCGCTGGTTCACCGCAGACAGGCCGCGCACCAGCTCCTCCAGCCCTTCCGTCACCGCCAGCAGCCGTCCCTGCTCGGGGGAGGACTCGAGCGCGAGCGCGCCAATCTCCGCGCGGGCCTCCACGATGTGGCGCTTGTCCTGCGCGCGCAGGTTCCGGTACGCGGCGGTGCGGCCAAAGGCGTCCAGCTCCGTCTGGAGCTGCTGCGCGTTCCACAGCACCTCCTCCGGCTTCGCGTCGCGCACCTTGTTGAGCCGCGCCGTGACGATGCGCGACAGGTCGGACGTGATGGCGCGCACCGTGACGGCCGCCTTCACCTCCGCCTCGTAGCCGGGCACCACCTGGGCGCGCGACACCTCGCCGAAGGTGCTCGCGGACTCGAAGACGAGCTGGCTCATCTGTTCGCGGTAGTCGGACCGGAAACGTTGGATTTCCGCCAACAGCTGCCAGCGGTCGCTCACCACGGACGGGTTGCGCATGGCTTCACCCAGCTGGGTGATGCTCTGGGCCAGACTGGCCATGCCCTCCTGGAGTATGGCGGGCACGTCCGCGGGGCCCTTGCGGGACGCGGCCGGCTGCGGCGTACCGGGGAACTGCTCCCGGATGACGTTGAGCAGCGCGTTGACGTCCATCACCGTGTCGCGGATGACGGGCGCCATCTCCTCCCACAGCGACAGGTCGGGGCTGGCGTCGACGACGGGCGTCTCATACTTCACCAGGTCCAGGTCGCTCAGCCGGGAGATGGCCTGGGCCGCGGCGAGATACACCGCTCGAAGCCGCGCGGAGAAGGCGCGGTCGGGCAGCGACTGGAGGATTTGTTCGAGCCTCGGGGTCAGGGAGGCCGGCGGTGGATTCTCGGCGGCAGCGGACACGTTGACCCCACTCTACCGCTCGACATCGCGTCCGGGGAGTTCTAGCAAGCGTCCCGGGCCCGAGGGGTGGGCCGGGGAGTCCACGGAAATGATCCAGGTCTGTCTGTGGGAAGACGGCAGGGCTGTCTCGGGGGGCGAGGAACTGCTCGACCGGCCGGGGCCCAAGTGGATCGACGTCCTGGAGCCGAACGCGGAGGTGCTGGGCCGCCTGGCCGAGCGCTTCCAGCTTCACCGGCTGGCCGTGGAGGACTGCCTGCACCTGGACCAGCGGCCCAAGCTGGAGGAATACCCACACCACCAGTTCATCGTGTTGCAGGGCTTCAGCTGCGGTCCGGACGTCACGGAGCTCACGCTGCACGAGCATCACTTCTTCCTCGCGCAGGACTGGCTCATCAGCGTGCACGCGCTGCGCCTGCCCAGCCATGACGCCGTCCTGCGCCGCGTGAAGGACGACCCCTCGGGCACCCTGGGCCGGGGCGTGGACGTCATCCTCTACCTGCTCGCGGACGCGCTCGTGGACGCGCAGTTCCCCATCATGGACGACTTCAGCGACCGGCTGGACGACCTGGAGGACGCCATCTTCGCGGAGCCGGATCCGGAGCACCTGCAGCGCATCTTCCAGCTCAAGCGCGCGCTGGTGACGCTGCGCCGCGTGCTGTCTCCACAGCGGGACGTGGTGGGCATGCTGTCGCGCCGGGGCATCCCGCAGATTCAGGAGAAGACGACGCTGTACTTCCGCGACGTCTACGACCACCTGGTGCGGCTCTACGAGCAGATTGACGCCAGCCGCGACGTGGTGGGCAACGTGATGGACGGCTACCTGTCCGTGGTGGCCCAACGCACCAACGACATCAGCAAGCAGCTCACCATCTTCGCCACCCTCTTCCTGCCCCTGTCCTTCATCGTCGGCTTCTTCGGGCAGAACTTCGAACAGTTGACGGGACGGGGCTGGTACGCCGCCATGTGGGTGACCATGGTGGGCTTCCCCCTGGGGCTCGTCGGCTGGTTCAAGTACAAGAAGTGGATCTGACGCCGCCCCCTGCGACGGGCCGCGAGGAGGCACGCATGCTGACGGTCGCCGTGGATGGGATTTCGCTGCACTACCGGGACGTGGGCCAGGGGTTGCCGGTGCTGCTCATGCACGCCTTCCCGCTGGATGGCTCCGCGTTCGACCAACAGGTGGCCGCGCTGTCCGGGCGCTACCGATTCCTCGTGCCGGACCTGCGCGGCTTCGGGCAGAGCCGGCTGGGTGAAGGCCCCACGGAGATGCGCAAGCTGGCGCAGGACGCGATCGCGCTGCTGGACGCGCTGAACATCGACACGGCGGTGGTGGGCGGCGTGTCCATGGGCGGCTACGCGGCCCTGGCGCTCCTGCGCGAGGACCCGGGCCGGGTGCGCGGACTGGTGCTTTCGGACACGCAGTGCACCGCGGACGACGCCGCCGGGAAGGACAAGCGCGAGTCCACCGCGCAGCAGGCCCTGAAGGAAGGCACCGCGTCCGTCGTCCAGGGGCTGGTGCCCAAGCTGGTCCACGCGGGGCCGGACTCACCGGTGGGCCGCGAGGTGACGAAGCTGGGGCTGTCCGTGTCGCCGGAGTCCATCGCCGCCGCGCAGCGGGGCATGGCGCTGCGGCTGGACAGCAAGGATCTGCTCGCGCGCTACGCGGGGCCCGCGCTGGTCGTGGTGGGAGAGCACGACACCGTGACGCCGCTGGCGAAGGCGAAGCAGATGGCGGACCTGGTGCAGGGCGCGCGGCTGGAGGTCATCCCCGGCGCGGCGCACCTGCCCAACCAGGAACAGCCAGAGGCGTTCAACTCGGTGCTGGACAGTTTCCTCGCGTCGCTGGCCTGATGGGCGGCGTCCCCGTCCTTTAGCCAGGGAAGTGTGCGATGATGAAGTCCTCCGCTCCGGACAACATGTACCTGCCCGACGTCGAGTCGCACGAGTCCGACGGGCACTACGGGAAGATGATCGCCATGGCGCGGGCCGGGGGCATGACGCCGCCGGGCATCTGGCACCTGTTCGCGTTCAAGCCGCGCATGACGGACGCGCTGTCCGCCTTCACCCACGAGGTGATGCGCGGCCCGTCCCCGCTGTCGGCAGGACTGCGGGAGCTCATCGCCGCGTACACGTCGCGGCGCAACGCCTGCGTATTTTGAACGGGCTCTCACGCCGCGGTCGCGGCGGAATTGCTGGGCAGCAAGGAGCACGTCCAGGCGGTGCTGGACGACGTGAAGACGGCCCCCATCCCGGAGGCCGAGAAGGCGCTGTTCGCCTTCGTGGACCAACTCAACGACGCGCCCGGAGACGTGCGCCGCGAGGACGTGGAGCGCCTGAGGGCGGCCGGCTGGTCGGACGAGGCCGTCTACGACGCGGTCTCCGTCTGCGCCCTCTTCAACTTCTACAACCGGTGGATTGACGGCACCGGCGTCCAGGGCCTCTCACCGGCCATGTACGAACGGTCCGCGAAGCGCATGGCCGCGGGCGGCTACCTGCCCGCGCCACCTCCCGGTTCCCCGCCCAGGTCCGGAGGGGAACCGGAGCGCTGACATCACGGCTGGCAGACGACCTGCGAGTCCTGCACGGCGCACGACGAGCAATCCGCCGTCTTCACCAGCACGCCCTGCTTGCACGTGAGGAGCGCGGCGCCGTTCGGGCTGCAAACGCCCTTGTCCTCCGCGTCCATGGCGCACCCGTCGTTCTCCTGGTTGAGGGACGTGTCGCACCGCACGCTGTCCGCCAGCTCCCGGCAGCCCAGCGGCCCCCGGCACGCGAGCGGGCGCCAGGTGCCGTTGCGGCACTCCAGGGCCTGCGCGTCGTCCTGGCACACGTAGTCGCCGCCGTCACACGAGTCGCCCGAACCCGGCCCGCCACAGCCGGAAAGAAGGAAGAAACCGACGAGGGACAAGAGCGCGAGGGGGAGACGGTTCATGGGTGCCGGCGACTCTTTTCGACAGGTTTTTCGCTGTCAACCGCCGCCGAGCGTCTCGCGAAAGTAACGCCGGAAGTTGCCACCCATCACACGTTCCACCCAGGACTCCGGGTGTCGTTTGAGCAGTGCCTCCGTGAGGCGGGGCAGATCCGTCACGTCCCGCATGCCCCGAGGCAGCGCCACCATGCCGTCGTAGTCGCTGCCCACGCCCACGCCCTCCTCCCCCATGACGTCCACGGCGTGCTCCACGTGGCGGACCACGTCGTCCCACGTGTCGCCGCCCAGGTACACCGGCGCCAGGATGATGCCCACCACGCCACCGCGCTGGGCGATGGTGCGCAGGGCCGCGTCGGACAGGTTGCGCCAGCCGCCGCCCGCCGCGCGCACGCCAGTGTGCGAGCAGAAGTAGCGCACCGTGGGGTGCGCGAAGAGGTCCGTGAGCGTCTGTTCGGAGGCGTGCGCCACGTCCACGCTCATCCCCAGGCGGGCCATCTCCTCCATCACCTGGTTCCCCAGCGGCGTCAGTCCCCGGTTGCCCATCATGGGAAACGACGAACCGCCCAGGTCGTTGTTGGACAGGTGCGTGAGCCCCATGAAGCGCACCCCGCGCCGGTGCAGCTCCGCCAGCCTCTCCACCTGACCTTCAATCGCGTGGCCACCCTCCACGCCCAGCACCGCCGACAGCCGCCCGTGCGCGAGGTTGTCCTCCAGCCCCGCCCCCGTGGTGGCGACGCGCACGGTGTCCCCGGAGCGGGCGCAGAAGGCGTCCAGCCTTTCAATCTGCCAGAGCGCGCGCGTCCACTCGCTGCCGCGCGCCTCGCGGGGCCACTTGCGCCACGCGGCGAACAGCGGGAAGCCACCAATGAACGGGAAGCCCCGGGTCACCAGCGTGAAGCACTGCAGCTTCACCCCCGCCTCGCGCAGGCGGGGGAAGTCCACGTGCCCCTCCGTCGACCGTTCGCACAGGTCGCGGTTCCACATCAGTGAATCCGCGTGTCCATCCGCGATGCACCACTGGCGGTGCAGCTCCTTCACGTCACCCATGCCAGCAGTCTTCGTCACGGCCTCCCGCGATGACAAGCGCCCCGGGACCTCCCGCTGTCACGCCTCACGTCCACTCCGCGCCGTCGTCATCGCAGCCGTCCCAGAGGTCGTCCTCCAGCGGGAGCCCCGCTTCCGCCGCCCCGGCCGGGTCCACGAGCGCGTCCGTGCGCACCTCCGCCACTTCGCGCAGCGCTTCAGGGGAACCATAGGGCCGTCCTTGCGCGTTCAGCAGGCCCCGGAGCGCGTCCCGCAGCTCCGCGCCCGTCTGGAAGCGCAGGTCGCGGTCGCGCTGGAGCACCCGCTGGAGCACCGCCCGCATGCCCGGAGACAGCCCCCGCGTGGCCTGCTCCACGTGCGCGGGCGTCAGGCACGCCATGCGCGCGGCCATCAGCGGCGCGGGGAGCCAGCTGGGCGTCTCCGCGCACAGCCCGCGCGTTCCGGGCACGGGCTGGGCCTGCTGCGCGGCGCGCTCCACGTCGTCCAGGTCCAGCAGGTGCAGTCCGGTGAGCAGCTCCAGCAGCACCATCCCCAGGGAGAACAGGTCCGCGCGGCCATCCAGCGGCAGGCCCTCCAGCGCCTCTGGCGAGGCATAGGCCACGTCCCCGCGCACGAGCCCCGGCTCCGTCACCACGCGCCCGGGCATCCGCGACCACGCGAGCGCGAAGTCCGACAGCCGCACCCGCCCGTGCACGTCCACGCGCAGGGAGCGGGGACTGATGTCGCGGTGGACCACGCCCACGGGCAGGCCGCGCGCGTCCTCCAGCGCATGGGCGTGGTGGAGCGCGTCCGCCACCTCCGCGCCCACGTACGCGGCGAACGCCTCCGAGAAGGGCCGCCGCCGCAGCGCCGCGAAGCTGGACAGCGTCTCCAGGCACGGCCCGTCCACGTACTCCGTCACCAGGTGGGGCGCGCCGTCATGCACCCGCACCAGGTACACCGGCGCGATGGCCGGGTGGGACAGCCGCATGAGCAGCTTCACCTCTTCCCGCAGCCGCGCCCGCGCCACGTCATCCGTCACGTCGCGCAGGCGCTTGATGAGCACCAGTCCGCCCGGAGTGCGCGCGTAGTGCCGGCGGGCGAGCAGCAGCTCCCCTCCGGCGCGCGACCCCAGGTAGCGCACCAGCTCATAGGACGTGGCCCCGGTGGTGAAGAGGATGAAGGGCCGGGACGCGGAGGACGCGGGGGGATGGGTGGCCATCGTGGGTGACGCTCCTGACGAAGAGGCGCTTCCCGGGGGTGGGAAGGCATGAGGAACTCCTCACGCCCGCGTCCTACCACCCGGGTCAGACATCCCCATCCGACCCCACCGGGCATCTCCCCGACTAAAAAGGAAACGGCCCCCACCGCGAGGGTGGGAGCCGCCGCCTTCAAGTATTTCCCCAGTCCGTGAAGGACAGGTGCGCGTGAGGCGCGGGGATTACTTGTCCATCTTCTTGATGGGCGCCACCAGGGTCACGTCGCGAGCGACCATGTCCTTGCCGTCCATCACGTAGGAGGCGCGCACCTGCGAGCCTTCCTTGATGTCGTCCAGCTTCACCGCGCGGCTGCCGTTGTCCATCACCGCGGTCTTGTCGTTGGTCTTGATCTTCAGTTCCTTGTTGGTGCTGTCCACCAGCGTCAGCGTGTCACCGGACTTGGACAGCACGCGGCCGTTGACGGTGGTCGCCGCCGCGGCGCTGGTGGTGCCGGCCATGCCGGAGCCGCCCTCGGCCAGGTCCTCGTTCCGGTTGGCCTGGGCCTCGGCCAGGTCCTGCTCCTCGTCGCGCACGTCCTCGTTGGCGCTGGCGATCTTGTCGTTCGCGTCCTGACGGGCCTCCGCGATGTCCTCGTTGGCGTCCTGCTGCGTCGCCGCCAGCTCCTGGCTCTCGTCCTGACGCGCCTCCGCCTTCTCCTGCGCCGCTTCCTGACGGGCCTCGGCGACATCCTCGCGCTGGGCCTGGACATCATCCCTCTTGCAGCCGGTGACCATCGTCAGACCCGCGACCGCCGTCACCGCAATCATGAGCTTCCGCATGTGTGACCGCCCCCTGTGAGTGTGTTCTTGAGTGCCGGTGATTTGTTCCCCGGCGTTGGGCAGAAACTGGTCGCTCCCCCCGTACCTGCACAGCGCTTGGCAACGCGTGGCGGCATGAGCAGGGGCGGCCCGCGCACGAGGGAGGCCCTGGCCGCCCGCCTGCTGGGGAAGCGGAACAAAACGCAAACGAGCGCGAAAAATCCGTTCCCGTGCGCTGAAGCAGGTCTGTTGCGTGGGGGAGGCTGTGCGTTGACAGGGCAGAACCGCCCTTGTACTGGCACCGGCGGGTCCCGTCTGAAGGGGGCCGGAAGGAGCCGTGAGGCCGTGAACGTGTGGGTCAACGGAGAAGCGCGGACGCTGCCAGAGGGCAGCACCCTTTCGTCCCTGCTGGCGCTGTTGGAGCTGGGCAGCGGCCCGGGGGTGGCGGTGGAGGTGAACGCGGAGGTGGTGCGCCGCGCACGTCATCCCGAGCACCGGCTCCAGGACGGGGACCGGGTGGAGATCGTCACCTTCGTGGGTGGCGGGTGAGCGCAGGCCCTGGAGAGGAGACGGTCATGAGCGGCATCGCGGACAAGCCTTTCACGCTGGCGGGGGTGACGTTCACCTCGCGGCTCATCGTCGGCACGGGGAAGTACCCCAGCCACGAGGTGATGAAGCAGTGCCACGAAGCGTCGGGCGCGGAGCTCGTCACGGTGGCGGTGCGGCGGTTGGACCTGAAGGCGACGGGCGAGGCGTCGCTGATGAACTGGATCGACCGCAACAAGATGCGCCTCCTGCCCAACACGGCGCTCTGCTACACGGCCGAGGACGCGGTGCGCACGTGCCGGCTGGCGGAAGAGCTGGGCATGAGCAAGTGGGTGAAGCTGGAAGTGCTTGGCGACGAGAAGACGCTCTACCCGGACGTCGAGGAGACGGTGAAGGCCGCTCGCATCCTGGTGAAGGAAGGCTTCACGGTGCTCCCGTACACCAGCGACGACCCCATCACCGCGCGCAAGCTGGAGGACGCGGGCTGCGCGGCGGTGATGCCGCTGGCGGCGCCCATCGGCAGCGGGCTGGGCATCCGCAACCCGCACAACCTGCGGCTCATCCGCGAGGTGGTGAAGGTGCCGGTCATCGTGGACGCGGGCGTGGGCACGGCGTCCGACGCGGCCATCGCGATGGAGCTGGGCGTGGACGCGCTGCTCATGAACACCGCCATCGCGGGCGCGAAGGATCCGGTGCGCATGGCCGTGGCCATGAAGAAGGCGGTGGAGGCCGGCCGCGACGCGTACCTGGCGGGCCGCATCCCGCGCAAGGCGTACGGCTCCGCGTCCAGCCCCATCGAAGGGCTCGTGGAGTAGCGGTGCCCGCCCTGCCCCGCCTCGTGGTCATCACGGACTGGCGGCTGCCCCGGGCGCGGTTGTTGACCGCGCTGGAGCGGGCGCTGGAGGCGGGGCCGGACGTCGCCGTGCAGCACCGTCACCCGGAGTCTTCCGGGCGGCTGTTCCTGGAGGAGGCTCGGCTCCTGGCGGAGGTGTGCCGGGGCCGGACGCTGTTCGTGAACGGCCGGCTGGATGTCGCGCTGCTCGTGGGCGCGCACCTGCATCTGCCCGCGTCCGGCCCTTCGCCCCGCGACGTGCGCCCGTTCCTGCCCGCGGACCGGTGGGTGAGCGTGGCGGTGCATGACGCGCGTGAGGCGGAAGGCGCGGTGGGCGCGGACCTGGCGCTGGTGAGCCCCGTGTTCGCTCCGGGGTCCAAGCCGGGGGATACGCGCGACACGCTGGGGCCTCATGGATTCAGGGGGCTCGCGGAGCGGCTGCCCTGCCCTGCCCTGGCGCTGGGGGGGATGACGCCGGAGCGGGCTCGGGAGGTGCCGGGGGCCTGGGGTGTCGCGGTCATCTCCGCCGTGCTGGAGGCGGAGGATCCGCGCGCGGCGGCCGGCGCGCTGCTGGACGCATGCCGGCCCCCGCGCGACTGAGGCGGCGCTATGCTGCGCGGCCGTGACGCCCTCCCCGACCTCCGTTGAGCTGCGCCCCCTCGCCATCGGAGAAATCATCGACCGTGCGGCGACGTTCTGGCGCGCGCACCTGAAGCCCCTGTTCGTGCTGGTCCTGGGGTTCGACCTGCTCAACTACATCGCGGTCAAGGCGTTCACCGTCGCGATGACGCGCACGGTGGGCGTGCTGCCCGGGCTGGGCAAGGCTCCCTCGGGCGCGGAGCCCACGCAGGCCTTGACCCAGTCCGGCATCATGCTGGGGCTGATGCTCGTGCTGTACGTGTTCCTCGTGTGGAACTTCTGGGTGGCCACCACGGCGGCGGCCCGGTACGTGATTCCCGCGCGGCTGGGTGAACCGGTGCGGCCCTCGGAAGGTCTGCGGCGGGCCGTGTCGCGCCTGGGCACCCTGACCGCGACCTATCTGCTGTCCATCGTGTGGGCCGCGGGGGTGACGCTCCTCTTGTGCCTGCCCGGCTCGCTCGTCATGGGGCTGGGCGTGGTCGCGGCCGTCACCGGCAAGGGCACTGGCGGAGGAACGGCGCTGAGCATCGCGTTGATCATCATTGGCGCCATCGTGCTGGGCCTGGGCGCGCTGGCGGCGGTGCTCTGGTACTTCCTGCGATTCATGCTCCTGCCGCCGGTGCTGGCCATGGAGGACGTGGGTGCGTGGGCGGCCTTCAAGCGCTCCGGCGCCCTGCTGAAGGGCCGTGTCGAGCCGGGCTTCATGGGCCGGGGCACGGTGCGGGCCATGGTGCTGTCCACCGTGGTGGGCGGCATCCTCATCGCGGTGAGCCTGGTGTCGGGGCTGCCCGCGTGGATCGTCCGGCTCGCCTATGGTGGCAACCTGTTTGATCCGGCGGCGCAGGCGGCCATTCCGCAGGCGCTGCTCGTCCCCGCGGAGCTGTTGCAGGTGGTGGGGCAGTCCTTCTTCACGCCGCTGAGCTTCGTGGTGTCCGCGTTCTTCTACGTGGACATGCGCGTGCGCCGCGAGGGACTGGACCTGGAGCGGCGGATCGCGACCGCGGAGCCGGCGACGCCGTCCCCCTGACAACCCGTGCCCGCCCTGCCCCTGCTCCTCCTGCTGGCCGCCCTGCCCCCGTGCGCAGACCGGGAAGCCGTGTCGCGCCGGCTCGAGGACACGGCGCGCTCGCGGCCGGATGCGTTCAACGCGGAGGTGAACCGGCTGGTGGAGGCGCTGGACGGCGTGCCCCTGCCGCCCGGAACCTCCGGACAGACGGCGCCCGAGCGCGCCACGCAGCTCACCGTGTACCTGGAGGCCGTGTGCGCCCTGGACGCCGAACCGGCCGTGTCGCCCGGCGTAACGAGCGAACCGGAGCGGCTGCGCGCCATCCTCGACCGGCCGGAGTTCGCGAGAGCCCGGCAGCGCAACAGCGACCTGCTGACGCGCCTCCTGCGCGAGCTGCAGAACTGGCTGGAGGGCCTCTTCGAGTCCCGGGGCGCGCAGGGCTTCGCGGTGGCCACGCGCGCGGTGATGCTGGGCGTGGCGCTGGCGGTGGTGTTGTTCGGCGTGCTGCGCGTGCGCTGGAGACGCGGCAAGAAGACCGTCACCGCGCCAGGAGCGGAGGGCGAAGCCGCGCCCCTGGAGCTGGACACGCCCGGAGAACACCTGGGCCGGGCGCGCACCGCGCTGGAGACGGAGGACGCGCGCGAGGCCATTCGCGAGGGTTTGCTGGGCCTGCTGTCCACGCTGGAGCAGCGCAAGCTGGCGCGGCCGGACCGCGTGAAGACGAACCGCGAGCTCGCCGCGGAGCTGCCCACGCGAGGCGCCCCCGCGCGCGTGACCGGTGAAGTTGAGCGGCTGGTCGGCTGGTACGACCGGGCCTTCTATTCGCTGGAGCCGGTGTCGCGCGAAGAGGCCACGCGCTTCGTGGAGTCCGTGGAGCAGCTGCACGGCTCGCTCGCGGAGGGCCGGCCGTGAGGAACACGCGCGTCGCGGTCGTCCTGGGCTTGATGATCGCCGTGGCGCTGGCGGTGGGCCTTGCCTCGCACGAGGCCCCGCCGGATTCCCCCGTGCCGTCCATCACGAACCCGGGCCCACTGGGACTCAAGGCCCTCTTCGTCTACTTGCAGGAACGCGGACGGGACGTCAGCGCGCAGACGTCGTCCCTGGACTCGATTCCCGCCGGCACGCGCACGCTGGTCATCGCCGCGCCGCAAGCCCAGCCCGTGACGAAGGAAGAAGTCGCCGCGCTGGAGCGCTTCGTCCGGGACGGCGGCACGCTGGTGTACCTGTCTCCGCATGCCCTGGGCGAACACCAGCCGGGCATGGAGGACTGGCTGCACATCGTCTCCGGCCCGCTGCCCGGCACGAACCACCAGGGCCTTGCCTCCGAGTGGGTGGATCCCGCTGGCGTCACCGTGGACGTGTGGCTGCCCGCGGGCGCGCTGCGCGACCTGTCGCTCCTGCGCGTGGCCCGGGACCGGAGCCTGCGGGTGGACCACGAGGACGCGGTGCCGCTGGCGGGCCTGGGCGGCGCGGGCGTGCTGTGGCGCTGGGGCCTGGGCCAGGGCGAGGTCTACGTCGCCGCGGGCCCGGACCTCGCGGAGAACCGGCGCCTGGAGCTGCTCGACAACCTGCGCCTCTGGGATGTGCTCGCCGCGCGCGGCCCCCTGCGCTTCGACGAGTTCCACCACGCCGTCATCACCCGCCCGCCCCTGTCCCAGGGCCTCTGGGTCTTCATCGCGCAGAGCCTCGCCGTGGGGCTCGTCTACGTCGTCTCCCGAGGAACGCGCTTCGGCGCACCCCGGCCCGTGCGCGTGGAGCGGCACCGCTCGTCGCGCGAGTACGTGCGCTCCCTGGGCTGGCTCATGCGCCGCGCGAAGGTGGAGGCGGAGCTGCTGCCGGAGCTCGACACCGGCCTGCGACGCCTGATGCACGAGCGCCTGGGCATCGCCCCGTCCCTGCCAGACGCGGAGGCCGCGCGCCTCTTGGAAGAGACCTGCGGCGTGCCCGCGCGCGACTACCTGGACACGAAGGAAGACCTCCTGCGCACGCGGGAGCGCACTCCCATCCGCCCCGCCGATTACACCCGCCTCGCCCGCCGCTACGCCCTGCTGGAGCGCCGCGTGACGGGCCGTGAGGGCGTCCCCCAGGAATGACGAAGGCGCGGTGCCCGGCGCGCTCACACGCCCCGGACCCGCGCCCTCTTGTCGCCCGGTACCGGACCGGACCTACAGCTTCTTGCCCGCCGCGAGCATCGCCTCACCCACGTGCTGACGGATTTCGGCGACGCGCGCCTCCCAGCTCTCGTGGAAGATCTTCTCCGCGCGCTCCCGGTTCGGGCCCGGGTTGTCCGCCAGCGCCGCGTTGACCTGCTTCACGTAGTCCTCCGGCGTGGTGGCGATGCGGCACAGGCCCACCTTGCGGACCTCCGGCAAATCCGACGACACCACCGGCAGGCCGGACGCCAGGTACTCGCGCACCTTCAGCGGGTTGGAGTTGAGCGTCAGCTCGTTGATGACGAACGGGTTGAGCGCCACGTCGAACGCCTTGTTGTAGCCCGGCAGGTCCGCGTACGGCTTGCGCCCCAGCATGTGGATGTTGGGCACCGCGCGCAGGCGGCTGTCGTCGCAGTCCGGCGTCGTCTTGCCCACGATGACCACCGAGCCCTCCGGGTGCGCCTTCGCGCACGCGATGATGGCGTCCTGATCAATCCAGTCCGCCACCAGCCCGAAGAAGCCGATGATGGGCTTGGGCAGCTTCGCGATGTCCTCCGGAATCTTCGTGGCCGGGTCGCACGCCTTCACGAAGTGCGCGTGGTCCGTGCCGTGGCGCACCAGCACCGTGCGAGGGTTCACGCGCTTCTTGTTCTCATACAGGCGCTCCGCGGACGTGATGCACATGTCCGCGCGGCGCAAGAGGCGCTCCTCCAGCTCCGCGATGTGCTTGCCGTTCGTGTCGCTGAACGCGGAGAACTCGTCCACGCAGTGGTACACGACGAAGTCCTCGCCCAGCGTGCCGGACACCGGCGCGGACGCGGGCAGGAAGCTCCAGGAGATGGGGCGCTCGAACTTCAGCTGCTTCATCGCGCGCAACACCTGGAGCCGCAGCAGGTGGCGGTTCGCCTGGCGCACCGTCTCCGAGCCGTAGAACGGAATCGCCAGCGGCGCCAGCACGTGGAGGTTGGGCTCCACTTCCTTGATGCCCTGGGTGAACGTCTTCAGCTTCTTGATGATCCGCTGCGCGTCGTGCGCGTTCGCCTTGGGCGCGCGGTTGCCGATGCTGTTCACCCACAGCACTCGGTTGTCCCGCGAGAGGATCCGCATGATGTGGACCTTCGACAGCGGATCCCCGTCCCAGTCGTTGGAGAACACCACCAGGTCCCGCCCACGAAGGGCCCGCTTCGACAGGTCCATCTCTTCACTGCGCCGCATCGTCTTCTCCTGAAGTCAAAAGTTCCGTGCTGAAAGCCCTGAAGCGCGCCCTCTCACTCGAAGGCGCCCCAACCCGTCCCCACTCCGTCACGCCGCGTTCACGGTTCCTGCACCTGCCATGCCGGACGACAGCAACTCCGCGTACATGTCCAGCATCACCGGCCCCGCATCCGGAGCCGTCACCTTCGCCGGGCCCGCCGCCAGCGCGTCGCGCACCGCCTGCGCCAGCGCCCGCTCGTCCCCGGCCTTGAACAACCGCGTGCCCTCCGGCCGAGCGCACACGTCGCTGGCCACGCACGGCACGCCCAGCGCCAGCGCCTCGCGCACGGAGATGGAGTCCCCGTCGTGCGTCGTGGGCCGGATGAAGACGTCGCTCTGGGACAGGAGCCCCAGCGCCTTCGCGTGCTCCAGTTCGCCCAGGTCCTCCAGCAGCCCCGCCACGCCCAGCTCGCGCGCGTCGCGGATGAACTCCTCGGAGCGCGTGCCCGGGCCGAACAGCGCCAGGCCCACGCCCGGGTGCGCTTCCGCCACGAGCTTCAGCGCGCGGAACATCTGCTTGCGCCCGTACACGGGCGAAGGGTGGTGCGCCATCGCGAGCAGCGGACGTCGCCGGGCCCGCGCGGCCTCCACCTCCGGCGTCACCGGACCGGGCCGCACCTGCGAACCGCAGAAGGCCGGATGCACCACGACCTTCTCCTCCGGCACACCGCACGCGACCACCGCGTCGCGCACCGCCGGGGACACCGCCACCACCCGCGCGTAGCCCGCCAGCGCCGAGCGCGCGAACACGCGCCGGGCCTGGGACTCCGCCAGGTAGTCCGGAATCAGCCCCGAGTGCAGCGTGATGACACGCGGCGAGCGCGGCCCGGGCATGGTGCCCACCAGCGCCGCCAGCACCCACGCCTTCGGGTTGTTGCCGCTGGTGTGCAGGTGGACCGTCCAGCCCGCGGAGGTGAATCCCGCGAGCCGCAGGCCGAAGGCGGCGGCGCCGTGAACGGGGAGGACGTCCGGAGCCGGCCGGCCACCCTTCCCGATATCGAGCACCTTCGCCTCGACCCCGCGGTCGCGCAGAAATTGATGGAGTTGACGGACGTGGATGGCCACGCCCCCGTACGGCGGCGGGTAGTCCCCGACGAGCAGCACGCGCATGAAGGAAGCCCCTTCTCCAACGAAGCGAAGTGCCTAGCGCGCGGAAACCTGCGCGGAGGGGCGTGGGACCTGGGTGAGCTTCGGCGGCGTCCGCGTGGGCAACAGGCCCATCTCACGCTGGTACGTGGTGAGCGGATCCGCGTCCTGGCGGATGACCTTCGCGGGCACGCCCGCGACCACCGCGCCCGAAGGCACGTCCTTCACCACTACCGCGTTGGCGCCAATCACCGCGAAGTCGCCCACGTGGATGTTGCCCAGCACCTTGGCGCCCGCGCCGATGCGCACGTAGTCGCCAATCACCGGCGCGCCCTCCAGCCCGGAGCGTCCGCCAATCGTGACCTGTTGAGAGATGAGGACGTGACGGCCCACCTTCGCCGCCTTGTGGATGACCACGCCGATGCCGCCGTAGCCCAGCTGCGTCCCCTCGCCCAGCTCCGCGTCCTCGGGGATGTAGGAGCTGTGCAGGTAGTAGATGGCCTTGCGCAGAACGGCGGGCAGCAACGGCACCCCCCGCTTCTTCAGCCCATGCGCCATCCGGTACAACGTCATCGCGTCGAATCCCATCACGCCTCTCCTCGCCCTCACCCGAACTCCGTGACGCCTGGAAGGTAGGTACCCACGCGTAGGGAGGGAAGTGCCCCCCACGCGTGCATTACCCGACGGTGAATCAGCCCGCCCGGCGGGGACGGAGGGACTGCAATGCGCTCCACGGGCGAACGCCTTGCGCATACAGGCCCCCCACGTACCCCACCACGAAGAGCAGCCCCGCCACCACCAGCGGCAGCACCCGCCACAGGAAGCCCGTGGGCAGGTTCACCCACGTGTCATGCACGCCGGAGCGCAGCAGGAAGATGCTCCCGCCCGCCGCGAACGCCGCCAGCGACGCCTGCGCCAGCTCCCGCCACGGGATGACGTCCTTGAGCCCCAGCATCCGCTCGGGCGTGGACAGCGCGCGGGGCACGCGGATGAGCAGCATGCCCTTGCCCACCATCTCCGCCAGCGCCCAGGACGCGATGCCGCCCATCATCCCGAAGTGCTTCACGCCCACCCAGAGCAGCGGCACCGTCACCACCGCCTTCACCAGGTACGACGTGAAGATGGCCCGCGTCTGTCCCCGGGCCCGGAGCGTCCCGTCCATGGGCAGGATCGACAGCACCACGCCCAGCACGCTCACCCGGAAGATGGGGACCGCGGGCAGGAACTTCTGGCCGAACATGGCCCCCACGAACTCCGGCGCCGCCGCGAAGAGGAACGCCGCGAACGGCAGGAACACGTACGCCAGCTTGCCGGCCGCCTCCCGGAAGGCCTCCACGCCCTCCTCCAGCCGGCCCTCGCGCTCCAGCTCGCCCAGGCGCACCATCAGCACCTCGCTGGTGGGCGTGTAGAGCAGGTCCACCACCGGCAGCTGGAAGCAGCCCACCCGGTAGAGCGCATACACCGCCGGGGCCACCACGCCCGCCACCGCGTACATGTGCGCGTTCTGCTGGGGGATGGCCAGGCACATCGCCGCGCCGAAGGGCGCCGCGTACACCAGCTGCTCCTTGAACAGCTTCCAGTCCACCAGCGGCCCGGTGGACCCGCGCAGGGACACCAACCACGCGGCCACGTAGCGCAGGCCCGCGAAGCAGGCCACGGCGATCAT
Source organism: Corallococcus sp. AB045 (assembly GCF_003668895.1). Classification (NCBI taxonomy): domain Bacteria; kingdom Pseudomonadati; phylum Myxococcota; class Myxococcia; order Myxococcales; family Myxococcaceae; genus Corallococcus; species Corallococcus sp. AB045. Next base: position 34,281 of record NZ_RAWN01000018.1, on the reverse strand, counting down.
CATCCCATGCAGGGAGAAGCCCAACAGCGGCGGCAGCACCATCACGCCGGAACGCACCGCGTCCGACGCCAGGTACACCACCGCGGACGCCTTCGTCTTCCCCTGGCTGGTGAGCGAAATCTCCAGCGGGAAGCTGCCCAGGAAGAACGCCGTGTAGAGCGCCAGCGCCGCGCGGTGCTCCATCAGCGCCGGGTTGTTGAAGTAGGCCGCCACGTGGCCCAGGAAGGCCCACACCAGCCCCGCCGCCACGACGCCCGCGCCCGTCACGAAGAGCAGCGCGTGCCCCAGGTAGGGCCGCTTCGCCTCCGCGCGGGGCAGGAAGTAGTAGAGGCTCTGCGCCACGCCGAACGGCAGCACGTACGACAGCGTCGTGGCGATGAGGAACAGCTGGTAGTAGGTGCCGTACTCGTCCAGGTGAAGCACCCGGGCGAGCACGAGCGGAATGGACAGCGTCAGCCCGGCGGTGAACAACCGGGCCAACACCAACGGGCCGGCCCGCCCCAGGAACGACGGGGTCGGGGCCGGCTTGGGTGACGCACTCACTGGAGCTCCTCCGGCTGCGCCGCCTCCGGGGCAAGGGCCACGTTCGGCGCATCCACGACCTGCGCACCCGTCACCGCCACCGCAACCCGCGAGTCCGTCGCGTTCACCGGCGTTGTCACGTCCACGACTTCCACCGGCGTCGCCTTCGCGAGCGTCGCGTCCAGCTCCTGGACGAGCACGTTGGTGTTGTTCATCGGGGCCAGGATGTGCGGCCGGTGACCCAGCACCGGGTGGCTCATGCCCAGCACGCCGAAGCAGTCATCGAACTGGCACACCGTGAGCGCCGACGAGTAGTCCCCCATCATCCCCAGGCTGAAGTTCTCCCACATCACCTTGCGCTTGAGGGCGAACGGGTCGCCGCCCACGCGGTTGGGCAGGTCCTCCGTGGTGACGCCGGAGCGGAACCCGTTCTGGTTGAGCACGCGGATCATCTCATCCGAGTACCAGCCGTTGCAGTACGCGAAGTCCTTCACCTGGACGCCGACCTCGCGCTCGATGGTCTGCTTGGACTCCAGGATCTCCTTCTCCACCACCTCCGTGGGCTCCAGCGTCAGCACCGTGTGGCCCAGCGTGTGCGCGCCGAACTCGAAGCCGTCGCGCGCCATCTGGCGCACCTCGTCCCAGTTCATGACGTCGCCCTGCTCCGGCACCAGGTCCGCGCCGCCGCCCAGCTGCTGCTCCAGCGAGTCGATGATGTCGGTGAGCACGCGCGTCGGGTGCTCGCCGATGAAGTCGTCCAGCGCCGCGGACGTCGTCTTCTGCCCGGTGAGGATGGGCCCCAGCAGCGCCACCGACGGGCTGGGCATGGTGTCGTAGTCCGGACGGAAGCGGCGCTCCTGCACGCGGCGCAGCAGGTGGAACAGCCGGTCGTGGTTGAAGCGCTTGTCCGTGTTGATGAACGCGGTGGGCAGGTAGGTGATGGCTGGCACGCCCATCTGCTTCAGCACCGGGTACGCGTACCGGTACACGTCGCGGTAGCCGTCATCGAACGTCACCACGAACAGGTCCTTCTTCGCGGTGCGGCGGCCCGCCATCACGTCCACCGCGTCGCCAATGCTCGCCAGCTCGAAGCCCGCCGCGTGCGCCTGCTCCAGGTGACGGCGGAACGTCTCCTGGGAGATGAGCAGCCCCGGGATGGAGCGCTGCAGCTCCCCGGTGAAGTCGCTCACCACGCGGTGGTAGCTCACGATGAGGATGCGCCGGCCCCCAGACTGCGAACGGCGGTACGCCGCCATCGCCTTGCGCGCCCCGCTGTAGTGGAGGAACCCCGCCGCCGCCGCCTTCGCCGCCCGCCGCAACACCCTGCCTGCCATCACGCCTCCCTCGCGGCTTTCGCCGTCTGCCCGCTCCCCCCAATGGACCGGGCCCCGCGCCGCCTGTTTGCATGCTGGATGCCAGGGCAGGAAGATGGTGGAAATCCCCCGTAACCCCAGGAAACCCCGTGCCCCCGAGGGCAGGAACGCCCCTCTGGAGGTCGTACCTGGGTGTACCAGGGCAGTCGCGCGCCCACCCGTGGCGAAAACCTTTCAGTCCCCCGGCGAAAGCGGCGGAAGAAGCAGGCGTAAAAACTTCTTGTCCTCCGGCGGGCGACCCCAGGGGTTTCACTGGTGAACAACGGGGTTTAAGGCTACGAAACGGCCCGCCGATGCCCCCTCTCCCCTCTGGATCAGCGCCCGCTCTCGCCCTCCATGACGTGAGCAAGCGCTATGGACGACGGTGGGCGCTGGCGCGGCTCACCTACGCGCTGCCCGCCGGCCGCTCGCTGCTGCTCACCGGTCACAACGGCTCCGGGAAGACGACGCTCCTGCGCCTCGTCGCCACCGCGCTCGGTCCCACCGCGGGCCGGGTGGAGGTGCTGGGCCGGGACGCCGTGAAGGACCGTGAAGCCGTGCGCCACGACGTGGCGCTCCTGTCCCACGCCAGCTTCCTCTATGAGGACCTCACCGCGCAGCAGAACCTGATGGTGCTGGGGCGCCTCTTGGGCGTGGACGCGCCGCGGGACGTCGCGGACGCGCTGCTCAACCGGGTGGGCCTCACCCGCCGCACGGACAGCCCGGTGCGAGGCTTCAGCGCGGGCATGCGCAAGCGCCTGGCCATCGCGCGGCTCCTGATGAAGGCCCCCGCCCTGGCGCTCCTGGACGAGCCCTTCGGTGAGCTGGACCCCGCGGGCATCCAGGACATGGAGGGCGTCATCGCGGAATTGAAGGCGGGCGGAACCACGGTGGTGCTGGCCACGCACCTCATCGAACAGGGCCTGAGCCTGTGCGAGGAGCGGCTGCACCTGCAGGACGGCCGGGCGGTGGCGGCATGAGCCCCCCGAACACGAAGCGCCGCCCGGGCCTGCTGACGACGACGCTCGTCCTCATGCGCAAGGACCTGCTCATCGAATGGCGCACCCGCGCGCGGCTCAACGCGCTGGTGTTCTTCGCCATGGCCACACTGCTGCTCTTCTCCTTCGCGCTGGGCCCGGACACGAAGCTCCTGGAGCGCAACGCGGGCGGCTACCTGTGGCTGGCCATCCTCTTCGCCAGCGTGCTGTCCCTGGGCGAGTCCTTCCGCGTGGAGACGGAGAACGCCTGCCTGGACGGCGTGCGGCTGGCCCCGGCGGACGCTCGCGCCATCTTCCTGTCCAAGGCGCTGGGCAACGCCCTGCTGCTCCTGGCGCTGGCGGTGGTGCTGGTGCCGGTGATGGTGGCCCTGTATGGCGTGCGCATCGTCACCGGGTTCGGTGACCTGGCGGGCATCCTGGTCCTGGGCAGCCTGGCGCTCAGCGCCCCAGGGACCGTGTACGCGGCCATCTCCAGCAATGCCCGGGCCCGGGATGTGCTGCTTCCTCTGCTATTGTTCCCGCTCGTCATCCCAGCCCTCCTCTCCGCCGCCAAGGGCACCACGCTCGTACTCCAGGGTGACCCGATGCAGCAGCTGGGCTCATGGCAGGGGCTTCTGCTGGGGTTCAATCTGATTTACTGGGGCGTGGGCTTCGTGCTGTTTCCCCGGGTCATCGAGGACTGAAGGATGAACAAGTTCGTCAAGTTTGGCCTGCCGGCGGTGACGCTGGCGCTGCTGGGCGCGGGCTGGTGGCTGGGCCTCGCGTGGGCGCCGCCGGACCGGGAGATGGGCGAAGTACAGCGCATCATGTACGTCCACGTGCCGCTCCAGTGGATGGCCATGATGGCCATGTTCATCAACTTCGTGGCCGCGGTGACGTACCTGCTGCGTCAGTCGTGGAAGACGGACGCCATGGCGGAGGCCTCCGCGGAGGTCGGCCTGCTCTTCGGCACGCTCGGCATGATTACGGGCTCCATCTGGGGCCGCCCCACCTGGGGCGTGTACTGGTCCTGGGACCCGCGCCTGACGTCGGAGGCCATCCTGCTGGTGTCCTACACGGGCTACCTGGTGCTGCGGCGCTTCGTGGAGGACCCGGAGAAGCGCGCGGTGTGGAGCGCGGTGGTGGCCATCATCGGGGCCATCAACCTGCCCATCGTGTGGTTCTCCGTGCGCTGGTGGCGCAGCCTCCACCAGGTGCAGTCCAGCCCCAAGACGGTGGACCCGCAGATGGTGCTGCCCCTGCGCGTGTCGGCGTTCGGCATGCTGGCGCTGCTCATCGTCTTCATGGTGCACCGCTACCGCTCCGCGCTCGCGGAGCGGCAGGCGGAGGTGGCGCTGCCGGAGGCGCTGCCCTCGGATGACCCCGCGCTGCGCGCGTCCCATTCCTCGAAGGTGGCCTGAACATGACCTCGCTGACGTCGCTGATGCTGCTGGCCCAGGTGGGCAGTGGCCGTCTCCAGGGTGGTTGGGGGTACGTAGGCGCCTGCTACGGCATCACCGTGGCCGCCTTCGTGCTCTACTCGGTGTCCCTCTGGGCGCGCCGTCCCCGCGCCGCTGCCGATTCGAAGGAGTGAGCCCATGACGCCCGTCAACCGCAACCGCCTCATCGCGCTGGGAGCCCTGCTCTTCGCCGGCGCCGGCCTTGGCTTCATCGCCTTTGGCAACATCGGGGACAACCTCGTCTACTACTGGAGCCCGTCGGAGCTGCTCTCCAACGGGGACAAGGCCTACACGGCCACCATCCGCCTGGGCGGCGTGGTGCAGCCGGGCAGCATCCAGTGGAATGAAGGCCACACCACGCTGGACTTCCGCGTGGCGGACGGCCCGGACGCGGACGCGAAGAGCGTGCACGTGCGCTCGCTGGAGACGCCCCCGCAGATGTTCCGCGAGAAGATCGGCGTCGTGGTGGAGGGCACCTACGACAAGTCCGGCGTCTTCACGTCCAACCGGCTGATGGTGAACCACTCCAACGAGTACCGCGCGCCCAAGGAAGGCGAGGAGCCGCGCAAGTGGCAGGACACGCTGGCTGAAGGCGCCACCACCGCGACCGCGACGCCGCCGGGGGCGCCGTGAACGGAATGCTGGGCTATGGGCTGGTCCTCGCGGGCCTGGCCTTCGCCGCCTTCGGCGCCATCCTGGGACTGGTGGGCGGCATGCGCCGCAACGACGCCAGCTACCCCTGGGTGCTGCGCGCGGTGTGGGGCTTCGCCGCGTGCATGATCGGCAGCAACCTGGTGATGGTGGAAGCGCTCATCAACCACGACTTCAGCGTGAAGTACGTGGCCCAGGTGGGCAGCCGCGCGACGCCGCTCATCTACACCATCGTGTCGCTGTGGAGCGCGCTGGAAGGCTCCATCCTCTTCTGGGGCCTCATCATGGGCGTGTACCTGGCGGCGTTCGCCTGGGTGCACCGCAAGGAGCACGCGCGCTACATGCAGCTGGCGCTGGGCACCATGCTGGCCGTGGGCGTCTTCTTCGCCTTCCTCATCGCGGGCCCCGCCAACCCCTGGGGCGCCGTGTCGCCGGTGCCGGCGGACGGTCCGGGCCCCAACCCGCTGCTGCAGAACCACTTCCTGATGATCATCCACCCGCCCATGCTCTACGCGGGCTACGTGGGCATGACGGTGCCGTTCGGCGTCGCCGTGGCGGGCCTCTTGCGCGGGGAGATTGGTGAAGCGTGGATGGCGCCCCTGCGGCGCTGGACGCTCATCGCGTGGATGTTCCTCACGCTGGGCATCGTGCTGGGCTCCTGGTGGGCGTACGCCGTGCTGGGCTGGGGCGGCTACTGGGCGTGGGATCCGGTGGAGAACGCGTCGTTCCTGCCGTGGCTGACCGCGACGGCGTTCATGCACTCCACCATGGTGCAGGAGCGCAAGCGGATGCTGAAGCTGTGGACGCTGAGCCTCGCGCTGGCGTCGTTCGTGCTCACCATCCTGGGCACGTTCATGACCCGCTCCGGCATCTTCAACTCGGTGCACTCGTTCACCCAGTCGGACATCGGGCCCACGTTCCTCGTCTTCATCGCCGTCCTGCTGGTGGTGTGCATTGGCCTCTTGGCCACACGCGGCCACCTGCTGGCGCCGGAGGGCCGGCTCTCGTCGCTGATGTCGCGCGAGGCGAGCATCCTGGTGAACAACCTGGTGTTCGTGGCCATCACCTTCACGGTGCTGCTGGGCACGCTCTACCCGCTGGTGTCGGAGGCCGTGCGCGGCATCCGCGTGAGCGTGGGTGAGCCGTACTTCAACAAGATGGCGGTGCCGGGCGGCATCGCGGTGCTCTTCCTCATGGGTGTGGGCCCGGTGCTGCCGTGGGGCACGCCGGACAAGGCCACGCTGCGCCGGCAGTTCCTCATCCCCGCGGCGGTGGGCGTGGCCATCACCATCGCCTGCTACGCGGCGGGGCTGCGCGGTGTGTACCCGCTGCTCACGTTCGGCCTGGCGGGCTTCGTCACCCTCATCACCCTGCGCGAGCTGGTGGTGCCGGTGCGCGTGCGCATGACCGAGCGCAAGGAAGGCTTCGTCACGGCGCTGACCACCGCGACGAGCAAGTCGCGCCGGCGCTTCGGCGGCTACGTGGTGCACCTGGGCATCGTGCTCATCATCGTCGCCGTGGCGGCCTCCAGCGCGTACGTGAAGCACACATCCGGCACGCTGAAGAAGGACGGCACGCTGATGCTGGACGGCTACCAGCTGAAGTACCTGGGCCTGTCCAGCGGCGAGGAGCCGCACCGCACCTACGTCGCCGCGCGCCTGGAGGTGACGGCGCCCAACGGCGACGTGACGGAGGTGCGCCCGCGCATGAACTACTACGAGCGGAGCACGGACCCCGTGGGCACGCCCGCGGTGCGTGAGTCGCCGAAGGAGGACCTGTACATCTCGCTGATGGCCTTCAGCGAGACGACGGGCACGGCGAGCTTCAACGTCTGGGTGTTCCCGCTGGTGGGATGGATCTGGTACAGCCTGCCGCTCCTGATGCTGGGCACGCTCATCGCCGTATGGCCTGCGCGCCGGGCGGCGGTGCTGCGCGCGGACGCGCCGACGGTGGGCGCGTCGCCTCCCCTGCCGGGCACGGACGCCGAGCGGGGTGCGGCGTGAAGCGCTGGCGGCTTCCCCTGGTGTTCGCCGCGGTGGGGGCGGCGCTGCTCTTCGTCCTCTTCCAGGGCTTCGGGCGGGATCCACACGAGGTGCCCTTCATGCTGAAGGGCGCGGCCGCTCCGGCCTTCACGCTCAAGCCGCTGGACGGCGGCGACGCCGTGACGATGGCGGACCTGAAGGGCCGCCCGGTGGTCATCAACTTCTGGGCGTCGTGGTGCGGGCCCTGCAAGTACGAGCACCCGGTGCTCGAGTGGGGCGCGCGCGAGCTGGGCGCCCAGGCCGTGTTCATGGGCGTCGTCTTCGAGGACACGGAGCCCAACGCGCGCGACTTCCTGCGCCGCATGGGCGCGAGCTTCCCGCAGCTGATGGATGAACGCTCGCGCATGGCAGTGGACTACGGCGTCGCGGGCGTGCCGGAGACGTACTTCATCGACGCGCAGGGCATCATCCGCGGCAAGCACGTGGGCCCCATCGACCCGAAGACGCTGGCCACCCGGGTGCAGGAGCTGACCCAGCCCGCGGCCCGTCCGACGGCGGAAACCTCGCGCCGGGACTGAGTCAACTCCGCCCGCTTGGAAGGCAGGCACCCGTGAGCCCGAGAGGGCGTCCCGGGGCCGCCTCGCGGGGGCCCTGGAATCCGTAGTAAGTCCCTGCTGTCGGCGTCGTTCGCGAGGGCTTCCCCCGGCCCCTGCTCCAGCGAGGTGGGCTCCCCATGCAGTGCCCCGAGTGCGGTGAAAGCGCGGCGGACGTCCGCCTGATGTACTGCGAGAACTGCGGCGCGAAGATGCCCGCGCGTCCCGCGCCCCCGCCCCGTGCCAGCAGCGCCAGGAGCAACCGCCCCAGCCGTCCCATGTCCGAGCCGGCCTACGCGGCGGAGATCCTGGACGAGGAGGAGGAGGCCCGGCGACAGGGCAGCGGCGCTCCGCCCCCGCGCGGCTCCAAGGCACAGCCTCCGCCAGAGGACGCCTACGAGGACGAGGATCCGTACACGGGCCCCCGCTGGCTGAAGGACGTGCCGGGCCACTCGCAGAGCGTGTTGGGCGTGGGGCTGGTGGCGTTCTCGCTGGTGCTGTCCATCCTGCCCTTCTTCCCCAGCGTGGGCGTGCTGGGGGCCTTGCTGTCGCTGGTGGGCAGCGTGGCGCTCGTCGCGAGGGAGCTGCGCCGCGACGGCAACGCGCCCGGCTGGGTGGACTCCGTGCCGCTGGTGCTGATGCGGCCGGAAATCCCCGCCGCGTTCACGCTGCTGCTGGTGGCGCTGTCGGTGCGGCTGCTCTCCGGCTTCAACCTGCTCTTCCCCATCTGGGCGGCGGGGACGGCGCTCATCGCCGTGGAGCAGTACCGGCTGGTCATCGCGGAGCCGGACGGCGTGGCGCGCCACTTCGACCTGCGCTCGCTCCTGGGCTTCCCCCGGGTGCTGGCGCTGGCGGGCGTGGCGGTGTGCGTGGTGGCGCTCTTCCTGCCGTGGGGCAAGGTGATGGCGGACGGCTCGCCCGTGCCGGACAACGCGCCGGTGCCGGGCAGCGTGCGCGGCGTGCCGTCCGAGCTGCGCGTGATTCCCACGACGCGGCCCTCGGACGACTCGCTCTACAGCGCGGGGGCTGGCGTCGCGTCGCGCTCGGGTTGGGACCTGCCGGTGTCGGAGCTGCCGCTGCTGGTGCTCCTGTCGGTGCTCGTGCTCGCGGCGCTGCGGCCGGACGTGGAGCGCCCGGCCCTCCTCAAGTGGGCGCCGGTGGGCGCGGTGAGCGTGAGCCTGCTCTGGGCGCTCGTGGGGGTGAAGCTCGCGGTGGGCCCCATCGCGTTCCTCCTGGGCCTGGGGGCGGTGGGCTTCCATGCCGTGCGCCAGGCGCTGGGCCGCGACGAGCCGGCCGAGTTCCTGCCACCAGAGGACGACCCCTACGACCCGGACCAGGACCTGGAGACCGAGCCCGACTCGGGCTATCGGGGCTAGGCTGCCGGCTTCAGTCGGAAGGGCTGCCCGGGCGGCGGGCGTGCGGCCCAGGATTCCGTGTGCAATACCCGTCAGGGGGCGGTAGTTAGGGACGGCCCCCGCTGGAGCCCCCGATGAATGCCGTCCTCGTCTCGTTGACCCTCGCCCTGAGCCTTGCCACGGGGCAGTTCGCGCCGCAGCAGGCCGCGAGTGATCCGCTCGCGCCGGCCCAGGAGGCGCGGGTGCAGCAGCTGGCGAAGAAGCTGCGCTGCGCGGTGTGCCAGGGCCTGTCGGTCGCGGACAGCCCGTCGTCCATGGCGCGCGCGCAGCTGGACAAGGTGCGCGAGCTGGTCTCCGACGGAAAGACGGACACCGAAATCGTCGACTACTTCGTGGCGCGCTACGGCGAGTGGGTGCTGCTGGAGCCGCGCGCGGAGGGCTTCAACTGGTTCGTGTGGCTGGGGCCCGTCGCGCTGGTGCTGGGCGGCCTCTTCGTCATCCTGAAGCAGCGTCAGCCATTGCCCGAGGGCGCCGCGCCCGCGGAAGCCGCGCCGGTCCCCTCCCCTTCCACGCCCGCGCCGTCCACGGACGATGCGGACCCCTACCTCCAGGCCGTGCGCCGGGAGCTGGAGCGCTAAGCCATGCAGCCCGAGCCCACCAACTGGTTGCCCGGAATCATCGTCCTGTCGGTCGCCTTCGTGCTGGCGGCCGTGTGGCTCCTCTACATGAAGATGAAGACGGGGAGCGCGCTGCCGCAGGACACCACGACGAAGGCGGACGGCACGGCGGACGACCTGGCGCAGCGGGCGCAGTCGCTCATCGAGCAGCTGCGCACGCTGGAGGCGGAGAAGCACCACTTCACCGCGGAGCACTACACGGCGGAGAAGGCGCGGCTGGAGAAGGAAGCAGCCGCGGCGCTGCGCGCGAAGGACGAGCACCAGAAGCGGCAGGCGGCGGGAGTGAAGGCGCCCGCGCGCAACGTGCCGGCGCCCACGGGTTGGGCGTCGCGCAACCCGCAGATGGTGGGCGCGATGTGGGGGGCGGGCGTGGTGGTCTTCTTCGGAGGGCTGGGCTACCTGCTCGTCTCCGAGCAGAAGCCGCGTGAGGAGGGCCAGATGGGCACGGGCGCGACGCCGCCGGGCATGGCCCAGCAGCAGACGCAGCAGATGCCCGAGATGAACGACGAGCTGGAGCAGGCGCGCCAGCGGCTGGCGTCGAACCCGGGCGACGTGGAGGCCGCGTCGATGCTGAGCCATGAGCTCATCCGTCAGCAGCAGTTCGACGAAGCGCTGAAGGTGACGCTGAAGGGCCTGGCCGTGGATCCGTTCAACGTGGAGCTGCGGGTGCACCGGGGCGTGCTGCGCGCGGCGTCGCAGGGCGACCTGCAGGGCGCGGAGCAGGAGCTGACGGAGCTGGTGGACACGTGGCCGGACGCGCAGGAGGCGCTCATCTTCCTGGGCAGCCTGTCGCTGCGCCGCGGCGACAAGGCCGGCGCGCTGGAGCACTTCGAACGCTTCACGGTGGAAGTGCCCAAGAACATGCAGCCCCCGCAGCTGGCCCCCGCCATCGCCCAGCTGCGCGCGGAAGCGGGCCAGCAGTAGCCGTCCGCACGGAAGGGGCCGGAGCGCCGCCCGGGCGCCAGCTCACCCGGCTGTCTCAGGATGCATGAGATAGGCTTTGGGGAGAAACGAAGCGGGGGTGCGCCGGACGCGAGCCCGGGAGACATACCCGGCGGCGTCCTCGCACCAGTCCACGTGACGGCGCACGGCGCTGGAGAGCTCGAAGGCTTCGCAGGCCCGCTGGCGTGCGGCAGCACCGAGCTGATACCTCGATACCGGGTCGTCCAGCAGGCATTCGAGCGCGGCGGCGAAGCCGGCCTCGTCTCCAGGCTCCACCAGCAGACCGGTCCTGCCGTGATGAATGAGCTCGGGGATGCCGCCGACCCGTGAGGCCACCACGGCACAGCCGCAAGCCATGGCCTCCGCGACGGTGAGACCGAAGGCCTCCACCAGCGAGGGCTGGATGCAGATGTCCGACGTTCCGAGCAGGTCCTGGACGTCGCTGCGCAGCCCCAGGAACTCCGTCTGGTGCTGGAGGCCGAGCTGTACCGCGAGCACACGAAGGGACTGCTGCGCCGGACCATCTCCGACGACGCGCAGGCGCCCCCGGGGCGAGCGCAGGCGTCCGAGCGCCCCCAAGAGGTGGTGCACGCCCTTGCTCTCCACGAGGTTGGCGATGGTGATGAGCTCCACCTTCCCCTCGGGCCGCGAGCGCGCGCGGGGATGGAAGCGCCGGGTGTCCACGCCATTGAAAATGGTGCGGGAGCGGTGGGGATGGAGCCCGAAGCGCCGGCCCTCCTTGACGCGCACGTGCTCGGAGACACCAGCCAGGCTGTGCACGCGGACCATGGTGGCCTGGTTCACCACCCAGCGCAGGCTCCGGCGCACCACGTTCTCGGCCTTGTCGATGAGGTCCGAGTGGGCCGTGTACAACACCTGGGAGGGCCACGCCGCGTAGGCCGCCATCGCGATGCTGCTGCGCGGGGCCAGGAAGTTGAGGTGGATGACGTCATGACCCGCCAGACGCCGCGTCATGCTGACCAGCCCTGAGCGCTCGAACTCCCCCAGGTCATCCACCCGCGCGCCACTCGCCTTCAGCTCCGTGACGAAGGACGGAAGCATGGGCTGGTGAAGCCAGACATCCACCTGGTGACCGCGCCGCGCGGCCTCCCAGCAGAAAGCGTGAATCCAGTCCTCCAACGAGCCCTGCTTGCGTGGAGCCATGCTTATCAGCAGCGCGATGCGAAGCCCCTTCATACGCCCTCCCCCTCGCACCCGTCCTTCCGGACGGAATGCGCGCGCGAGGCCCCGGTCCGAGGCCTCGCTCCCCCTGCTCGCTCACCGTCAGCGAACAGCCCACTCCCCATTCCCTGAGATGAGTTCAGGACCGGCGCTTCGCAAGTTCCACGGATGAAGGCTGCGCATCAGCAGCCGGACTCCACCGCGCCAATGTCCGGCCCCGCACCACAAGTTGCCTCGAAGTCCAGGTGCTCGCCGCGGTCGACGGCGGCGGGCCCGGGCGACAGGGTATCCGGGTCGACCAGGGCCGCATCCTCACGCGAGTTGCCATCCTGGCCCTGCGCCTGCCATTGAGAGAGATTGAGGGCCGCGCCCGCCTTGAGGAAGGTGGCTCCGGGCTGGTAGAGATTGTTGCCCGTCGTCAGCCCGGGCGACTGGCTCCCCACCTGCATCGCCTGGGCCGCGTCGATGATGTTGTTCTTCACCACCATGTTCTCGGTGGGCCCGCCATCGCCGCTGCCCATGATGATCGCCGGACCCTGCAACCGGGTGAAGGTGTTGTTCACCACCTGGGTCCCCGTGGAGACCGCCATCTGCAAGCCCCCGCCTGTCATGCCGCCCTCGGTGATCATGTCCCGGATGCGATTGCGGCGGATGACGATGCCCGAGGGGTACGGGCCGAAGCGGTTGCCACCCACGCCGATGGCCAGACCCGCGTCATAGAAGTCATTCTCCTCGATGAGGACGTCCCGGGCCGACAGGTGCACCACCATGGCGCCATTGCCTCCGAGCGTCGGATGGCGGCGGGCCTTGTGCATCTTGTTGTGGCGGACGGTGACGTTGTAGCAGGTCTTGATGTCAATCGATTGCTCGATATTGCCGTACAGGTCGTTGCCTTCGATGAGCAATCCATCCGCGGGTGCACTGGGGTCGGAGCCATCCGTGCTGTAGCACTGAATGGAGTCCCCTGAATTGTCATGAATGACATTGTCGCGCACGGTGATGTTGCGCGCCGTGGGCTGGATCATCACCCCGTGACCATCCTTGTTCGGGATGGAGATGTGGTGGATGTGGTTCTTCTCGAGAGTGGCCCCGTGAGCACCATTGTGGAAACTGATTCCGGCGCCGTACTGGGCGTTGTGGACCTCCGAGTTGGAGAGCACGGTGCCCTCGGTGTCACCGGAGAAGGCCACGGCGAAGGAGGGCTTGTTCTGCACGTCGATGTCGAAGCCCTTGATGCGCCAATGGGGCCGCTCCACGACGACGAGCGCGCCCTGCGCGGAGCCCGGGACGATGTGCGGCGTGTCCACGCCCTCGAGGGTGATGGGCGCCTCGGCCGTGCCGGCACGGACGTTGCCGGTGATGAGGACCCGCTCGGCGTAGGTGCCGGCGAGCGCCCGGATGCGATCGCCCGGCCCGGCGAGGGTGAGGGCCTTGGCGAGGGTTCGCACGGGAGCCGACTCGGTGCCGGCCGCCGCGTCATCACCCGTGGGGCTCACCACCCACTCATGCGCGTAGCTGGTCGGCTCTGGAGTCTCGGACGCTTCTGGCGTGGGAGACGGGGAAGCGCCCGGCGCCCCGTCCGTCGGAGTGTAGCCTGGAGAGGCCGTGTCCCCGGAACCAGCGGGGCTTTGCGGTCCAGACGAAGTACCCCCGCCACAAGCGGAGGCAAGCAGGACCGAGGTGGACAGCAGGAGAGTAGTCAATCGGAGACGCATGCGAGGACCCTGTTGGAAAGCGGAAACTGAGTGAGTAGGGACAGCAGGGCCGCGCGGATGATTCCGCCGCGAGCAAGAGGCCCCGGGGGGAGTGACGAGAGACCGTCCGCCGGCATGCCTCGCGTCGGGCAATGAAAAGTGTCGGGGGAGGAACCGCCTTTCGGGCAGTCACGTCCGGAAGTGAGGGTGCTCGCCGTGCGGTGCCGGCGAGCTGGCTCCACAAGGGGGAGGTGCGGGGATGGGAACGGGAAGCAAGGCAGTGCGGAGTCAGGGTCGCTGGTCCTTCGGATTCCTGCTCGCGTTCCTGGCCGCCATCTACATCAGCCCTGGTGAGTGGATTCCAGGGCTCGCCCAGTTCCGTCCGGCCCTGTTGCTGTCAGCGCTGTCCACCGGGCTGATGCTGATCGGACGCGTGGGCCGCCGGGAGAAGCTGTGGCATGTGGACGGATATCGCGGGCTGCTGCTGCTCACCTTCTGTGGCCTGGTGTTCGCCTCGCTGAGCTGGTCGCTGTACCTGGACGCCACGGAGTTCACCGCGGTGGAGCTCCTCAAGTGGGTGCTCGTCTACCTGACGCTGGTGAACCTGGTGACGACGGAGCGGCGGCTGCTGTGGGCCTGCCTCGCGCTCATCCTGGGCTCGCTCTTCACCTCGCGCGGAGTCATCGCCTGGCACCAGGCGGGGGTGGACCTGGTGGAGGGCTACCGCTCGCGCTGGGTGGGCGTGTACGCGGACCCCAACCGGATGGCGATGAGCGTGGGCATCATCGTGCCCCTGGCGGTGGCCTTCCTCGTGCGAAAGCAGAGCACCTTGCTGGTACGGCTGACGTGCGGCCTCGCGGCGGCGCTCGCCATCACCGCCATGGTGCTGAGCTACTCGCGCGGCGGCTTCCTCGGGCTGGTGGCCGCCGCGGGCACGTGGGTGCTGCTGGAGCGGAACCTGGCCCGCACGCTGGTGGTGCTGGTGGCGGCGGGGGCCATGCTGCTGCTCTCCCCGGAGAGCTTCTGGAACCGCACGCGCACGGTGGGCACCTATGAGGAGGATGCCTCGGCGATGAGCCGCGTGGGGGCCTGGACGGTGGCCTCCCGGGTGAGCGTGGAGCACCCGCTGCTAGGCGTGGGCGCGGGCACCTTCCCCTATGCGTGGCGGATATATGGCCCTCCGGGCCAGACACGGGTGTACGCCGCGCACAACGTCTTCCTCCAGGTCATCTCAGACCTGGGCTTCATAGGGCTGGCGATCTTCCTGTCCTTCATCGGAGCGGCGCTGGGGCCGTTGTGGACGCTTGCGCGAGACAAGGAGCGCGGCTGGCTGGTGCGGGCGCTCGCTGCGGCGGTGGTGGGCCACCTGGTGTCCTGTCTCTTCGCGGGCTTCCTGGTGGCCGTGCACTTCTACGTGCTGTTCGGGCTCGCGGCCTGCGCGGACCGGCTGGCCCGCGCCGCACGTGCAGCGGGCCAGGGCAATGGTGTACCGGGTCGTGTCTGAGTACGGCGGGCCCGGAACTACCAGAAACCTTCCCTGAGCCCTACCCCAGCCTTCGGATGGGCTCGCCCTTGAGGAACGCGCGGATGTCCTCCACGGCTTCACGGAAGTATGTCGTGTAGTTCCCCTGGGACACGTAGCCCAGGTGCGGCGTCGCGAGCAGGTTCGGCAGCGTCCTCAGCGCGTCGTCCGCGGGCACCGGCTCTGTTTCAAAGACATCCACCGCCGCGCCCGCGATGACCCCCTGCTGGAGCGCCTCAACGAGCGCCGTCTGATCCACGATGGCCGCGCGTGACGTGTTGATGAGATACGCCGTGGGCCGCATCCTCGCGAGCTCCGCGCGGCCCACCAGCCCCCGCGAACGCTCCCCCAGCACCAGGTGGATGGACACGAAGTCGCTTGTCTCCAGGAGCGACTCCTTCGACACGGCCCGCGTCACGCCCACCTCCGCGGCCCTCGCATCCGTGAGGTTCGGACTCCACGCGACCACGTCCATCCCGAACGCCGCACCCACGCGGGCCACCCGGCTCCCAATCTTCCCCAGGCCCAGGAGCCCCAGCCGCCTGCCGTGCAGATCCACGCCCACGGAGTGCTGCCACGGGCCGCCCTGCCGGAACGCGGTGCTCTCCCCCACCACGTTCCTCGCCAGCGCCAATATCAACGCCCAGGTCAGCTCCACGGGAGGCTCGGTCGCGCTCGCGGTCCCGCACACCGTCACGCCGCGCGCGGTGGCCGCGGCCACGTCGATGGACGCATTCCGCATCCCCGTCGTCACCAGCAACCGCATCCGTGGCAGCCGTTCAAGGAGCGCCTTCGGGAACGGCGTGCGCTCCCGCATGACGACGAGCAGGTCGAACGGAGACAGCGCCGCGACCAACTCCTCCTCACCGGAGAAGTGCTCGCGGAACACCGTCACCTCGACCTGCCCGCTCACGGAAGACCAATCCGCGAGCCGCGTGGAAACACCCTGATAGTCATCCAAGACGGCGCAGCGCAGTTTCTCCATGGCACCCGCCAGGATCCGCCGCGCCGCCCCCGAGCGTCAACTCACCGCGGCCTTCCGCCGGCGGAACCGGCGCACCTTCTCCACCAGTTCATCCGACAGCACGCCCTTCACCGCGTTGCGTGTCTGGCGGGCCCATTCCTCGGAGCGCGTGAACCACGTGCCCGTGAAGCCCGCGCCGTGCGCGCGCAGGGACACCGTCTGGCGTTGCTTCGTCACCCAGTCGGACTTGTACGTCTCCGTGCCTCGCAGGAAGTCGTACTCCGTCAGGCCCATCTCGATGGCGTCCTTGAACGTCTCGCCCACCAGCACCAGGCCCACGCTGCGGTTGCGCCACGCCGGGTCATAGCCGGACTGGAAGTACACGAACGTCTGGCCATGCAGGATGCCGTACACGGACGCCACCGCCTGGCCGCCCACCTTCATCGTGTACATCCGCAGCCGGCCCCGCTCCGCGAGCCACTGCGTCGCGTCCCGGTGGAACGCCTCCACCCCTGCGCCCTTGATGCCCTGCGAACCGCCATCCGAGGACCAGCGCAGCGCATGCAGCCGGAAGAAGTCCGTCATCGGCCCGGCAAGCGCGCCCGGCGCGTCCGTCCGCTCGATGCGGTAGCCGTCCTGCTTCTCCAGCCACTTGCGCCGGCGCAGGTAGTTGTCACGGCGGCCCGTGCGCTTGAGGAACGCATCGAACGGCTCGCCCGGCACCAGCGTCTCGTACGGGCACACGTAGCGCTCCGTCACGCGCACGTCGCCGAACACCTCGCGCGCCACGCCGAGCGTCGTCGAACCCTCACGCAGGTCCGTCAAATCCAGCACGTCCCACTCGTCGCGCAGCCCCTGGAGCACGTTGAAGAACGCCCGGGACACCTCCGCCTCGCGGCCCTTGCGCGCCACCACGTCCAGGTAGTCGCTGCCCACGTGCGTCTCACCCAGGAAGCCCAGGCGCCGCACCGGCACGCCGTTCACCCAGCGGTGCTCCAGGCCCAGCGGCAACAGGCCCACCAGCGTGCCCAGCCTGTCGCGCGCCGTCAGCACCAGCGGCCGCACGTCGGGCGCGATGCGCCTGCACCACGGATACAGCCACTCCCATGCGTTGAACGGACCGGCCGTGCTCGCGTCCAGCAGCGAGTTCCACTCCGCCCGCATCCCCGCCAGCCGCGAGGCACTGCCCACCGCCGCCACGTCCAGCCGCGGCGTCAACCTCGGCCCCGACGTCAACTCGTCTTCGCGGATCACCGCGTCACCCTGATGCCTTTCCCGAAGCACTGCCACGGCCCCCGGGGACCATTGCAACCCGGGAGCCAGCTCCTGTTCCCTCACGACGCGCGCTTGCTCGGCCGGCGCTCGGACTTCAGCGCCTCCCGGACCACGTCCGCCACCTGCCCCATGACCTCCGGCGACAGGTCCTGGTGGCAGGGAATCTCCAGAATGGTGCGCCGCAGCTGCGCGACCTCCGGGAACTCCGACGGGTCACACGCGGGATGGAAGCGCTTCCAGAAGTCGATGGCGTCGATGCCCTTCTCACGCAGCTTCGCCAGCAGCAGCTCCTTGTCCTGCACCACCATCGGGTAGAACAGGGGGCTGACGCCCGCGGGCAGCTGGTTGAAGAGCGGCGGCGACACGTCGCGCAGCCGGCCCAGCAGGAGGAAGTAGTTGCGGCGGCGCGCCTCGACGATGGACTCCAGGTCCTGCGCCAGGGCAATCCGCTTCGTCAGCGGGCTCATGCCCAGGTCCACGTGCCTCCGGTCGAAGTGCTGCGTGCCCGTGGCCACCCGCTCGATGCTCGCGGCCTTCACCGTGCCGTGCCCCACCGAACGGACCAGGCCGCGCAGCCCCCGGCCCACCGTCCCACCGCGCAGCTCCAGGTTCTGCAGCAGCGCGGACACGGTGTGGCTGAAGGTGGACGCCAAGGGCGGCGCTGGCGGCTCCGGCAGGCTGTACGCGCGCTTGCCGTTGACGACCAGCGCACCCCCATTGGGTACCGGAAGGGTCTTGTAGAGGCAGAAGATGCCCACGTCGCCCGTGGTGCCCAGCGGCGTCGCGCCGTCCGACGACAGGAGCGACAGCGCGCAGTCCTCAATCAGCGGGATGCCGTGCTCGTCCGCCAGCTTGCGCATGGCGTCCACCGGCCCCGGGAAGCCCGCGTAGTGGATGAGGTAGAGCGCGCGCGTCTTCGGAGTAATCCGCTTCGCCACGTCCGCCACGTCCACGTCCCAGCGGCTGCCCACGCGGTAGAAGCGCGGAATGGCGCCCGCGTCCACCACCGCCTCCACCTCCACGCCGTGGTGGTAGGCGGGCATCAGCACCTCGCCGCCATCCAGGCGCAGCATCTTGATGGTCAGCCAGACGGCGTTGCGCGCGAAGTAGAAGTACCGCGCGTTGGGAGACGAGAACGGCGGCAGCGCCCCCGGACGCGGCGGGGCCATCAGCATGCCCGGCCACAGCGTGGGCAGGGACGGCACGAACATCTTCTCGGTCGTCTTCACTTCTTCCATCGCGCCACCACCTCTTTCGCCGCCGGTACCCACCGGAACTTCGCCGCGCACAGGGCCCGGCCGAAGGCGGTGTCGTTGAACACATAGAGCCAGGTGTGCCGGCGGACCTGATCCGTCCAGTCGCGCTTCCACACCATGTCCGGCCCCAGGAAATCGAACTCGGTGAGCCCCCGGTCCAGGCAGTCCGCCAGCACCTCCTCCATCAGGAGCTGCCCCGGGCTGCATTCCTTCAGGGACTCGTCGTAGCCGGGCTTCAGCAGGAAGTAGCGCCCGCCAAACTCCAGGCCGTACTGGAACGCCACCGCGCGCCCGTCCACGCGCAGGAAGTACAGCGCCAGCCGGTCGCGGTAGGCCGAGTCCCGCGCCAGCTCCGTGTAGAAGCCGCGCGTCTTCGCGTCCTGCGCCATGGCCGTGCCATTCGCGCCCTTCCAGCCGCTCTGCTCCAGCAGCAGCCCCTCCTCCAGCGTGCCCTCCAGATCCAACCCGCCGGAGACGCGCTCGAAGGTGACCTTGCCCCGCTCCTCCAGCTTGCGGCGCCGGCGGCGGCAGTTGGCCTTGAACTTGGACGGCAGCTTCGCGAAGTACGCGTCCTTCTTCGAGGGCAGCGGCACATAGGGCGACTGCAATGACTCCCACTCGCCCACCGGCAGACCGCCCTGCTTCGCGGCCTCCAGCAGGCGGAAGCCCGCGCCACCGTCCGGCACGTCCGTCAGCCGCAGCACGTCCCAGCCGCCCGTCGCGCGCAGGTGCGCGAGGAAGGCCTGGGCCGCGGCATCCGGCTCCCGCGCCAGCATGTCGAAGCGGCAGGAGTGCGCGTTGGCAGCGGAGGTGAGCTGACGGACGGGCACGCCGTACATCGACGTGCGCTCCTCCACCAGCGGCAGCGCGGCGGTGAGCGTTCCATCCTCACCGCGCAAGAGCAGCACGCGCATGCGTGCCCCGGCGGCGAAGTTGTCCAGCCACAGCCGCAGGAACTCATGCCGGTAGAACAGCTCGTGGGAGGTCGTCTCCACGAGCTGGTTCCACTCGGCTTCCAGGGACATGAAGACCGCCCGGTCGTTGACTTCCACGACCTGGGAGGCGGCCGAAAGTTGAATGGCTTCCATGTGAGAGGGCCCCAAGGTGGTGATGGGCGGCGCGGCCTACAACCCGCTGCGCGCCATCTTCAGCAGGCAGGCAGCGACCTTGCGGCTGTCGTGTCGGATCTTGGAACCTTCCTTGAGAAGGTCCGCCTGCACCGGAATCACGCCGGAGGACAAGAGCTCCCGCGTCTCCGCCGTGACCATGAAGGAGCCCTTGCGCGCATAGCGCTGGATGGACTCATCCGAGGGCGCCCGGCCGTTGACGAGCACCGCGTCCAGCACCGGCCCCACGTGGTCGATGACGGCCTGCACGTGGTCCAGGCAGTTCATGCCGTCCGTCTCACCCGGCTGGGTCATCAGGTTGGCCACCATGACCTTCAGCGCGCGCGTCTCCTTCAGCGCCTGGGCCACGCCGTCCACCAGCAGGTTGGGCAGCACGCTCGAGTACAGCGACCCCGGCCCGATGGCGATGAGGTCCGCCGAATAGATGGCCTCCAGCAGGCCGTCCACCGGCGGCGGAGAACGGGGGCTGAGCGACACGCGGCGCACCCGGCCCTGGGCGCGGCAGATGTTGCGCTCGCCCACGACCTCCGTGTCGTCATGCATCTGCGCGACGAGCTGCACCGACGCGAGCGTGCTGGGCAGCACCTGGCCCTTCGCGCCCAACAGCTCCCCGGACAGCCGCACCGCCTCCAGGAAGTCGCCCTTCAGCTCCGCGAGCGCGGCGATGAGCAGGTTGCCCACCGCGTGGCCGGCGAGGCCCTTCGCGCCGCCGAAGCGGTACTGGAACACGTCCTTCAGCGCGCTCTTGCCGCCCGCGAGCGCCACCAGGCAGTTGCGGATGTCACCCGGAGGCAGCGCGCCGTGCTGGCGGCGCAGGCGGCCGGAGCTGCCGCCGTCGTCGCTCATCGCCACGACCGCGGTGATGTCCACGCCTGGCTGGCCGCCCTTGGGGGCCGCTCGGCGGGCCAGCCCCTTGAGCACCATGGGCAGGCCCGTACCGCCGCCCATCGCGACGATGCGCGTGGGACGGTTCTTCGGCGCCTGCAGCAGCTCGTTGCGCTCCACGCCCTGCTGCTTGTTGCGCGCGTCGTCCTGGCTCCACTGCTCTGAGAACGGTGCGTCCACGTCCATGCCCACCATGTTCCGACCCCCTCGCCCATCCCAATCCATGGCTACCCACCCTTGGCATCCCGGCCTCCCCCGACAACCGGAGGCCGCGGATGGTCATCAACGCCTACTACTGAACCTGGCTACCGAGCACCCCGCCCCAACAGCACGTGCCGGACCGTATGGAAGATGATGCCGACGTCCAGGAACAGCGACCCGTTCTTCACGTAGTACAGGTCGAACTCCAGCTTGTTGCGCGCATCCTCCACCGAAGCGCCGTAGGGGTAGCGGATCTGCGCCCACCCCGTGATGCCCGGCTTCACCGCTTCACGCACGCCGTAGAACGGAATCTGCTGCTTGAGCTGCTCGGTGAACACCGGGCGTTCCGGACGAGGCCCCACGAAGCTCATGTGGCCCAGCAGCACGTTGAACACCTGCGGAATCTCGTCGATGCGCGTCTTGCGGATGAACTTGCCCACCCGGGTGACGCGGTCGTCGTTGGAGCGCGCCCACACCGCGCCGTTCTTCTCCGCGTCGGTGCGCATGCTGCGGAACTTCCAGAGCGGATACGCCCTGCCGCCCAGGCCCACGCGGTCCTGCCGGTAGAAGACGGGGCCCTTGGAGTCCAGCTTGATGGCCAGCGCCACCAGGATCAGGAAGGGCGAAGCCATCAGGAGGAGCAGCGACGCCACCGCCACGTCGAACACCCGCTTGAAGGCCCGGCGCAGGGGCGACACCGTCATCTCATCCGCGAAGGCGAAGTCGCTGGCGCGCAGGAACTGCACCGGGATGCGGCGCAGCACGCGCTCGCAGAAGCCCGCCGCGTCGTACACCCGCCGCCCGTCCAGCCGGCAGCGCAGCAGCGAATCCACCCAGTTGGCGCCGCGCATGTCGTCCGCGGCCTGCACCACGTAGGAGGCGTTGAGGCGCGCCGCCATCGCGTCCAGCGGCTCCTCCACCTTGCGCGGGTCCACCAGGGCCACCACGCGGAAGGAACCCTCGCCGCCGTCTTCAATGGCGCTGGCCACCGCGCGGGCCTTGAGGCCATCACCCACGACGAGCACCGCGTCGGGTTCACCCACCAGCGCCCGGATGGAGACGCGCACCACCAGGGTGCCGGCCAGGGCGCCCATCGCGCCGCCCAGGAGCGTCCCCGGGGGCAGCACCACCGGCAGGGCCAGCGGCAGCAGCAGCATCACCCCGCCCGCCACCATCGCGGTGACACCCGCGGCCTTGAGGAAGCGGTAGCCGCGCGTCCGGTCCTCGGCCGCGATGCGCAAGTCATACAGGTCCAACAGGTACAGCGTGAACTGGAAGGTGACGACGAAGGCCAGGCCCAGCCCCACCAGCGTCGGCCACATCGTGGCGAACGGGGGCTGGGAACCCAGGGGCGCGAAGAGGGCCGCGCAGGCCGCGGCACCCGCGACACAGGCCAGCGCGATCGCCGAGGACTCGGCGAGGAAGAACGTCAGTTTCTTGGCTGAAAAATAATGGTGGAAAACGCGAAGCACGTGACTCCTCCAACCCCAACCCGCCGCCGCTCCAGGCCCCCCGCCCATCGCACCTCATCGGTGCGAAGAGCGGGTCGGGCCACGAATCACTCCCACTCGACAACCGACTGCTACTTCTTCACGTAGTTCTTCAGGTACGGGGTCGCGTTCACTTCCGCCCCGTTCAGCACGCAGCCCACCAGCGCCGCGCCCGCCAGCTGCTCCACCGCCTGGTTCACCACCTTGGAGGGGGTGACGTTGGCGCGGATGACCATCAGCACGCCGTCCATCTGGTGGCCCAGGATGGCCGCGTCCGCGAACGGCAGCGTGGGCGGCAGGTCCACGTACACCTCGTCGAAGCCCTCACGCACCGCCTTGAGGAACTGCTTCATGCGGGCAGAGGCCAGCACCTGGGTGCTCTCCTCCGGCGTGGAGCCGGCGGGGATGACCGCCAGCCGCGTGGAGTTGAAGCGGCGCACCACGTCGCGCACGTCACACTCACCGGCCAGCAGCTCCGCCAGGCCCACCTTGTTGCGCATGCCCAGCGTGGGGGCCACCTGCCCCCGGCGCAGGTCCGCGTCCACCAGCAGGATGCGGCGCTCCGGGTTCGCCCGGGCGGCGGCCAGGGCCAGGTTCACGCTCGTCACCGTCTTGCCCTCGCCGGGCATCGCGGAGGTGAGCGCCACCACCTTCATCGGACGCTGCTCGCGCATCCGCTCCAGGCGGTAGTACAGGGTGCGGTACTGCTCGGCGGCCGCGGAAGCAGGGGCCGTGAGCGTCACCACCCGGCGGTCCACCGCGTTCGAGGAAGCCGCGCTCTCATCCACGCGGGGGAGGAAGTTACCGGCCCGCTCCATCGTCGAATCCATCTGTGTTCTCCAATCCTTTCCGTATGGGGTCGGCAATTAGTTCAGGGAAGTAGGCGAGGAGACGCTGTTCTTGCTCCCAGCCATCGGCATCAAGATCCGCTTCTCCGTCTTGCCTTGCATGTTCGGGACCACCGCCAGGACAGGGAGCGTGATGCGCTCACGGACCTCGGTGCCATCGCGCAGGCTGTCGTCGCGCATCTCCAGGACGGTGCCGGTGAGGACACCCAGCGCCAGGGCCACCAGGGCGGCGATGAGCAGGCCCGTCATGCGGTCCGGGCGAGCCGGCGAGGAAGGCACACCGGCGGGCGAGATGACGTTGAACAGGCTCTTGGCGCTCTTGGCCTCCAGCTCCTGGGCGATCTCCGCCTCCACCTTGCGGCTCACCACGCTCTGGTACTTGGTGCGGGCGATTTCGTAGTCCCGGTTCATGACCGCCAGCTCCTGGGCCCAGCGCGGGGTGTTGTTCAGCCGCGCCTGGTACGCCTCGGCCTGCTTCTGGAGGTCCACGATGTCCTTCTGCACGTTGGTGATGAGCGTGGCCACGCGGGTGCGCTCGTTGCGCTCGGCGAACATGCGGCCTTCCGCGTCCTTGCGCTGGGCGCTGATGTCACCCAGCTCACGCTCCATCCGCTTCACTTCCGGGTGGTCCGGCGTCCACTGCGTCTTGGCCTGCGTGAGGGTGCGGGACAGGCCGCTCTCCGTGGCTTCCAGGCGGCCGGCCTCGCTGTCCGCGGCGTTGCGGGCGCGGGCCAGGTCGGAGCGGCGCGCCTCGGCGCTGCGCAGCTCCTCGGACTTCGTCTGCAGCTGGGCGCTGATGCGCTCCAGGCCGCGCATGTTCATCTCCATCTGCTCGGGCAGCTCACCCAGGTGGTCCACCTTGAACTTGGAGATCTTCGTCTCCCAGGAGGACACGGCCTTGCCCATGGCGACCATCTCCTCGGTGAAGAGGTCGGTGGCGCGGGCCGCCTGCGTCTGGCGGATCTTCAGCGTCTCCTCGGAGAAGATGGCCGGCAGCCGGTTGGCCACCTGCGCCACCACCTGCGGGTCGCGGCCCGCGTAGGTGAGCTCGAAGGCCGTCTCACCCTCGACGCGCACGGTGAGGTCCTTGCGCATCTGCTCCACCGCCGCCTCGATGCCCCGGTCCGACACCAGCTCCGGGTAGAGATTCATCTCCTCGATGGCCTTCTGGAGCACCGGCCGCGCCAGCAGCTCCTGGCGGACGGTGACGAGCCGCTGCTCGATGAGCTCGCTCACCGTGCGCTGGACCATCTCCTCGCCAGGGCGCTGCGGCTCCACACGCACCACCACGGACGCTTCATAGACGCTCGGCCGCGTCATCACGATGGCCGCACCCAACACGAAGATTGCTGCAGCGATCGCCCCCACCAGGGCCTTGCGGCGCCACAGCGCCGAAAGCAACTGGTCCGCCGTCATCCCACGCTCCATGATCCGCTCCTCCATCCTCGTCATCTCGAAAGTTGCCTACCAAGCTGTCAGAACCAGACGGAGGGCGAACACGTTGCGTGTCAGGTCCCCCGCCCCAGCGACATCCGCCGCACCCACCTGCGCGATGCGGTCGAACGCGCCCTGCAGCGCGAGCTTCCGGCTCAGCCGGTACTCGACGCCTCCACCCACCGCATAGCCCTGCGACACGTTCGTCGTGTTGCGCCACTGCGTGTAGTACTCACCGGGCGCCGTGCCGTTCCGGAAGAAGCTGGCCGCCCCGAAGGCCGACAGCTTCTGGGTGAAACGGTGCGCCCCCATCACCGACGCGTAGTCCGCCCACACCGCGCCGGAGAAACCGCTCGCGCCCACCAGGTCGTGGCCCACGGCGAAGCCGAAGTCGCTGCGCTCGCCCTCGCGCACCAGCTCCAGCGCCACGCGGGGCAGCCACCCGCCGCGCGCCGCGTCCGAAGGCAGGTAGCGCACCGGCCCGCCCCGGAGGGTGAGCGTGGTGGGCCGCGTCAGCCGGTAGCGCAGGGCCGCGGAAGCGCCGTGCGCCTGGCTGTAGTCCCGGTCATACAGGAAGCCCTGGTAGCGGTACTCGGCGCCCAGGGACAGCCGGCGCGTGGTGCGGTACCACAGCTCCACGGATGGGGAGTGCGCGTAGCCCGCCACCCGTCCCGGCTCGATGATGCGCGTCGCCTCGAACATGTAGTTGCCGCGCACGTCGAAGCGCTCCGTCACGCGCCCCGTGAGCCCCACCTTCGTCTGTGCATAGAAGGTGGGCGCCGTGGAGCGCGCCAGGCCGTCACGCGGCAGCGACGTGGGGTCGGCGACGCGGAACACCCGCGCGCTGGCGTCCAGCCGCAGCCGCCGGGACAGCACGTCCCGGTAGCCAATGCCCGCGCGGTGGTCCACCGTCGTCTTCCCGGAGCCGTGCCGGGCCAGGAGGTCCGTGGCGTAGAAGGACTCGAGCGTCAGCTGCTCGTTCTTCACGTCCAGGCCCAGCCGCGGGGACAGCTTCGTCATGAACTGCCCGTTGGTGCCGGTTCCCCCCAGACGGATGTCGTTGTCGAAGCGCTCCTCCGCCGTGAGGCGGAGCCGCGGCTCCAGGATGGTGGCCGCCTGCGCGGCCGGCGCGGCGATGAGACAGCCTGCAATCACTGCCCGCTTCCAGTTGCCCCTCACCGCCGCCCTCCCGTCCTGACCCACGCCCACTTTCGCTGCTTCCTGATGTCTGTCTTTGATGTCCGCTCGCCCGTCCCGCTTCACGGGACGACGACGGTGTCGCCCGGCCGCAGGATGACGCTCTCGCCGTTGGGGGAGACCAGGTCGCTGTAGCGCACCGGAATCTGCCCGCCCTTGCCATCCGTGCGGATGACGACGATGCCGTCGGAGTTGGCGAAGTCCGTGAACCCGCCGGCCAGCGCGATGGCCTGCAAGAGCGACACGCGGCCGCGCAGCGGGTAGGCGCCCGGGTGGGCCACCTCGCCCGTGACGAAGACGCGGCTGCTGTTGACCTCGCGGACGATGACCGTCACGCGCGGCTCCTGCACGTACGGCGACAGGCCCGACTTGAGCGCCTCCGCCAGCTCCGTGGGCGTCATGCCCGCGGCCTGGATCTCCCCCACCATCGGGATGGAGATGAAGCCGTCGGGACGCACCGGCACCGTGCGCGACAGCTCCGAATCGCGCCAGACGCTCACGTCGAGCACGTCCTCGCGGCCGATGCGGTACGGCTGATCCGCGTTGTCGACCTTCAGCGTCTGCTGGTGAGCACAACCCGACAGGAGGAGCATCCCCATCACCGTCCAGAACCCCGTGCGCCGCATTCCCATCTTCCGCTCTCCTTCGTTCACTGATGTTCCGCGCGAGCCACCGTTCACACGCCCTGAAGGGCCGGGTGGCTCGCTTCTGGCGATGGCTCCTAGCAGCGCGTGTGCCAGCGCATGGGGAGAGGGAAAACCCTTGGAATGCAGTGGGTTACGGCGTGCCACATCAGGCGCACATGGGCGCATCCGGGAAAAATTCCGGTCCTACCCCGGTGTTCGCCCCTGTGCTTTCTGCCGATCTCTTCCCCGGGGTGGAAGAGGATTGCCCAACGTGAGCCCCATCCCTTCCACGCCCTTTTGGGCCCCCTCTGGGACGCCCGTGCCAAGGCCCTGGCACGGGTCTTGATAAGGGATTGGGCGTCGGACAGCAGTAGGGTTTCCAGGGTCCAATTCAGTCCAGAGGGGGACAGCGGATGGGCAAGGTGGCAGGGGCGGTGGGGGTGGTCTTCATGCTCGGAACCAGCATCGTGGGGCTGATGGGGGCCTCGCTGGGCAACGGCGTCGAAGCAGGCGTGCTGGGAATGGTCGGCCTGGCCCTGTACGGCGGCAGCTCGCTCTTGAGCAGCAAGGTGGCGGAGCCCACGGGCGTCGCGAAGCAGGCGTAGCGCCACACGCCAGCGAAGTCTGAAGCGCTGTAGGAAGCACAGGGCCTTCGGGCCGGATCAGCGAAGTGGGAAGCCAGGCTTCCTCCCGCTGCCGGCCCGTGGGCCCTTGTCGTATCCGGGCCCTGCCCTCCCCTTCACGTCAAGGCTGGCGAGGCTCGGCTTCCGGAGCTTGGGAGGCGTGCGCGTCCGGCAGCGCGCGCGGCTCCGGGATGGAGGGGCGCGCAGGCACCTCCTGCTCCGGCAGCGGCTGCTCTTCGGTGCCCTGCGCTTCCTGGCGGCGCAGGCGCAGGGCCCGGCTCCACAGGGCAACGCCGGCCCACGCGCCCACGAGCGCCGCCGGCACGGCCACGACGTGGGGCCAGTAGAGCGCCACGCCCGCCAGGGCCAGCGGCACCACGCCCGCGCCGAAGACGACCTTGGATTCGGTGCGGCCCAGTTCGCGGTGGTTGGTGACGGCGGCGCCCACGGTGTTGCCCAGG
This sequence comes from Corallococcus sp. AB045, assembly GCF_003668895.1. NCBI lineage: Bacteria > Pseudomonadati > Myxococcota > Myxococcia > Myxococcales > Myxococcaceae > Corallococcus > Corallococcus sp. AB045. Next base: position 6,985 of record NZ_RAWN01000018.1, on the reverse strand, counting down.
CGCACCGCGCCCGCGGCCGCGCGGCTCATGCTGCCCCGCCGGCCGGCAGCCCGCCGCTGCGCGCGAGGCAGCGCAGGCGCGGCCTTCAGGCGCCGCTCCCTTCCGCTGAGCACCACCTCCGTCGCGTTCTCCAGATCCTGGAGGTACATGTCCTCCATGCACCGGGCGAAGGGGGCGTCCTCCACGGCGACGTCGATCTCGGAGTTACCCAGCCAGCTGGCGGGGTTGAGGTTGGACGAACCGACGCGCGCCCAGGTGCCATCCGCCACCGCTGTCTTGGCGTGGAGCATGGTGCCATTCCATTCATAGACGCGGATGCCGGCCTCCAGCAGGGGGCGGTAGCCGGCCTGGGTGAGCGGGCGCAGCGCGGGGATGTCGCTGCTGCCGGGCACGAGCAGCCGCACGTCCACGCCGTCGCGCGACGCGGCCCGGAGCGCCTGGACATAGGTGGCGGTGCCCACGAAGTACGCGTCGGTGAGCCACAGCCGCTTGCGCGCGAGCGACGCGATGAGCTGGTCCACGCGGAAGAGGCCCGCGCTCCAGGGCACGCCGGCCACCACGCGCAGGGACACGTCGCCCATGGGCAGGGAGGCGCGAGCGGACAGGCAGCCCTCCTCGTCCAGCGGAGGGCCCACGGTGCTCCACCCCTGGGCGAAGGCACGCACCAGGTCCGCCACGGCGGGGCCGCGAATCTCCAGGCCGGTGTCGCGCCACGGGGCCACGCCCTTCTCCGCGTCGCCCACCCACTTGTGGCTCACACACAGGCCGGAGACGAAGCCCATCTCGCCGTCCACGGTGAGTGTCTTGCGGTGGTTGCGGCCCAGCCACGCCAGGGGCCGGTCGAACTGGAAGGGATTGAACGAGCGAACCTCCACGCCCGCGTCGCGCAGGAAGCGCCAGTAGCTGCGGGACGCGGGGCCCTGGCAGCCCAGCCAGTCATAGAGGACGCGGACCTGCACGCCGTCGCGGGCGCGGGCGGCCAGCGCGTCCGCGAAGCCGCGGCCCACGTCATCGTCTTCAATGATGTAGTTCTCGAAGAGGATGGAGCGCTGGGCCTGCTGGATGGCGCGCAGCCACGCGGGGTAGTTCTCGCGAGCGTCGCGCAGGAGGCGCACGTCGTTGCCCGGCACGAGCGGCGCGCCCGCGGCGCGGGAGAAGACCTGTTCGGCCAGATTGTGCTGCCGGCCGCTGATGCCCGATGACTTCACGATGGCCACGGCGTGTCTCCTCGGGAAAGCGGGGCGCGCCCGAAGGCTCTGGGTGAGGTGCGGTCCTCTTGGGACGGTCGCAAGGGTTTCGCGTGAAGGGACTCCGGAGCGCTCGAGCTGGCGTCGAGGGCCTGGCTGCCCGGCTGTCCTCCCCTCGAGCCCGGGGGCCGGGGGATGCGCTGTGTGGCGCGGGCATGCATGAGCAACCTCTCCGCGAGGGCGATGGCGTGATGCGGCCCCGGGACGATGTCCGACGGATTCCTGCTTCCTACCCTTTCCCGCGCGTCTCCGCCCAGGGGGGACGGGCGAGGAGGAGACGAAGGCGTGAACGAACCAGCCCCTGCCCTGCCCCGCCTGTCCTTCGACTTTCCGGACGGAGCCGACTTCAGCAACGGCGTGCACCACGAGTGGCTCCTGACCAACGGCCGTGGAGGCTACGCCTCCGGCACGGTGGTGGGCTGCAACACGCGCCGCTACCACGGCCTGTTCATCCCCACGTTGGAGAAGCTGGGCCGCACGGTGCTGATGGCCAGGTTGGAGGAGACGGCGCTGGTGGACGGGGAGCGCTACCGGCTCACGTCCGAGGAGCACGACGACGGCAGCGCGGTGGAGGACGGCGCGAGGCACCTGCGGCACTTCCACCTGGAGGGGCTGATTCCCGTCTGGGAGTACGCGGTGGGGCGAGCGAGGCTGAGGCGCCGCTGCGTGATGGTGCACGGCGAGGACACGGTGTTCCTTGTATGGGAGCACCTGTCCGGTCCGGAGGTGACGCTGCACCTGCGGCCGTTTCCAGTGCTGCGTCCGCATGACGGGCCGCTGTTGAAGGACGTGGGAGAGGCCATCGTCACGCTGCGTGGTCCGCTGGTGGAGCTGCGTAACGGAGAGGACGGTCCGCTTCAGCGGATGCGGCTGTATTCGGACGGGCCCACGCCGTACGTGAGCCTGGCGGAGACGTCCAGGCCCCAGCACCTGAGGACGGAGAAGGCGCGCGGCTACGACTTCACGGAGGCGCAGCACTCGCCGGGCTATTTCACGGCGATGCTGAAGCCCGGGGGCTCGCTCTACTTCGGACTCACGACGCAGGCGCCGGGGCACCTGCTGGAGCGGAACCCCAAGGAGGTGTTCGAGCGGGAGCTGGGGAGACAGGAACGCCTGCTGGAGCGCGCCCCGGAGCATGGGCGCACGGGAGTGCCGGCGCGACTGGTGTTGGCGGCGGACCAGTTCATCATCGATCCGCCAAGGCCCGCGGACGCCGCGTGGGCACGGTCGATGGGCCTGGATGCGAGGAGCGTCATCGCGGGCTACCCGTGGTTCACGGACTGGGGCCGGGACACGATGATCAGCCTGGACGGGCTGACGCTGGCCACGGGGCGATACCGCGAGGCGGCGGCCATCCTGCGCACGTTCGAGCACTACGTGCGGGACGGCCTGATTCCGAACTACTTCCCGGACGGAGAGAACGAGGGCGTCTACCACACGGCGGACGCGACGCTCTGGTTCTTCCACGCGGTGGACCGCTACCTGGAGGAGACGGGAGACGAAGCGCTGTTGCGGGACCTGTTCCCGACGCTGCAGGACATCGTGGCGCACCACCAGAAAGGCACGCGCTTCCACATCGGCGTGGACCCGGCGGACGGGCTCCTGCGGCAGGGGCAGGAGGGCTACCAGCTCACCTGGATGGACGCGAAGGTGGAGGGCTGGGTGGTGACGCCGCGCCGAGGCAAGGCGGTGGAGATCAACGCGCTGTGGTTCAACGCCCTGCGACTGATGGCGGGCTGGGCGGAGCGGCTGGGGCTGGAATCAGGGCCGTACCGGGCCGCGGCGGAGAAGGCGCAGGGCAGCTTCAACCAGCGCTTCTGGAACGAAGCGGGCGGGTGTCTCTACGACGTGGTGGACGGAGAGGACGGCCGCGAGGACGCGAGCGTGAGGCCGAACCAGGTCTTCGCCATCTCGCTCAAGCATCCGGTTCTCAAGAGAGACAAGTGGGCGAAGGTGCTGGAGGTGGTGCGTCGCGAGCTGGTGACGCCTGTGGGGCTGCGTAGCCTGGCGCCGGGGAGCAAGGACTACAAACCGAAGTACGACGGAGACCTGCGGGCCCGCGACGCGGCCTATCACCAGGGCACGGTGTGGGGCTGGCTCATTGGCCACTACGTGGACGCGACGTTGAAGGTGTCCCCAGACATCAAGGCAGCAAGAGCCCTGCTGGCTGGAATGGAGGACCACCTGTCGCACGCGGGCATCGGGCAGATTTCCGAAATCTTCGACGCGACGGAGCCCTACCGTCCACGCGGCTGCTTCGCCCAGGCCTGGAGTGTCGCGGAGGCGCTGCGGGTGTTCAGCAAGACCAACGTGGGTTGAGCGTTCACGGGGAGTGCTCGCCTGATGGAAGGCGCAGGACATGCTGTAGGCTCCGCACGCCATGACAGTCCCGAGAACCGCCCACTGGCGGCGGCGCCTCGCCCCCATCCTCGCGGCCTTGAGCCTGGGATGCGCCACCGTCGCCATGGACACCGAAACCGACTGCATCCAGCGACACCCCGGCCTCCCAGAAGCATGCGGGCTCACCGCCGCGGAGGCCGCCGCCATCATGGCCGCTGCCGTCGGTGCCACGGGCACGCACTCCAGCGCGAACGCAAGCGACTACGTTGACGACCCGCGCCTTCCCGACTGGAAGAACAGGTGCCTCCGAACCTGGAACGAGTGCGCAGACGGCCGGTATGGCGGCGACTGCACCGCCTGCTTGCGACGGTGCAAAGGCCAGCACGAATGGCCCATCGACCTGTGCGGCCCGAAGAGGAGGCGCTAGGTGTCCACCCACCCCAATTGGGACGAGATCCGCAACCTGTCGCGGCGAGTGCTCCGTGAGGGCGCGCCACTCGTCATCACCGACGACGTGCGTGCGCTCCTGCTCCAGACCGCCGATGAAGTGGCCGTCTCCGACGCCGCCGCGGCACTCCAGACGGACGCCGGAGCCCTTGCGCTCCTCCGCGAGTGTGCCCGCCGCATCACCGACGGCTCCAACCGACTCGTGGACGCCCTTTATCGGATGCACCGACTCCAGGATTCAGGCGACTGGGAGGGCGCGCGCCAGGAAATGCGCGATGTGCTCGCGGTCGAAGTTGTGCCCTTCTACCGAGAGACGGCACAGGGGCAGCTTGACGACATGGCCGACGAGCCGTGACAGCGAGGGCGCGGCACTGTTCAGCAGGACCAACGTGGGCTGATCAAGCCTTCTCGAGCTTCCGCAGCCATCTGGCGGCCCTCTTATGTCCCAGGTTCGCGGCATCACGAAAGTGACGCATGGCGCGCGCCTTGGACACGGGCACCCCCTCACCGTTCGCGAACATCAGCCCCAGGTTGAAGGATGCTTTGGCACTCCCCTGCTTCGCCGCCAGTCGAAACCAACCAAAGGCACGCATGGCGTCTGTAGGAAGACCCACGCCATTGGAATAGTTGTAGCCCAAGGCCAACTGGGCGTCCGCGTAGCCGCCCTTCGCGGACGTTTCGTAATACGCGTTGGCTCTCTTCAGGCTCTTGCGGACACCCTTTCCCTGCTCATACGCAAGGCCCAGGTTGTATGTGGCAACCGGGTCTCCCTGTCGTGCGTACTTCCGGTAGATCCGGACCGCCTCCTTCAGCTGATGGGCTTCGGGGCTCGCGAACAGGATATCCACCAGGTTTCCCTCGGCGACCGCGAATCCCCGGGCGGCGGCGAGGCGATACCATGCCTCCGCGAGTCCTTTGTTCTTCCGGACCCCTCTTCCAAAGTAATACGCAAGCCCCAGGTTGAAGGCCGCGACATCGTCCCCCAGCGCGGCTGCCTTCTCCGTCCACATCCGGGAGCGCTTCGGATCACGCCGGACGCCATCCCCGTAGAGGAAATGGAGTCCCACGTTCGTCATGGCCTCCATCTTCCCGAGCCGCGCCGCCGCGAGGTACGCCTCGAAGAGGGCCTTTCGGTCGTCAGGCCGCGTCTCCTCGATCGTCCACGCCTTGTCCATGGCCACGTCCGCCAGGGACCTGACGGGTGGAGTCTTCCTTCGCACGCGCGTTTCCATTCCGGCCTACACGACATGAGCCTGACAGACCTGACCCGTGCGGTCATCACCGCTGCGAATGCGCCCGGCCTGAAGCGTGTGCGGCAGCTGGGTTCCCAGCTCGACTCCGCCCGCTGGGAGAGGCTTTGCTTTGACCCGTCAGGCACCCGGCTGCTCGCGAAAGACGCCCGGAGTTCCCACCTGCGGTGGTGGAACCTGGACACGGCAACGGACGTCGCCAGCGGCTCGGTGGAGCTGAAGATGGAGCCCATCGAGGCCCTCTTCCACGGTTCGAGTCACATCGTGACCGCGGGGCCGCCGGTCGCGGAGGCCGCTGTCACCTGGAGGCCCCGGCTCATGGCCTTCTCCACGACGGACGGCTCTCTCTGGCGTGAGGAGACCCTCTCCGCGCCCGCCATCGGTTTGGCCATGTCCCGGGATGGCATGCTGCTGGCCATCCTGGAACGTGGCGAGGCCCTCCTCTGGGACGTGGCGGCCTGGAAATGGGTTCGTGATCTGCTAGGCGTTGAGTGGCACGTCCAGGTCAAGGCGTGTGCATTCTCCCGTGACTCACGCTTCGCGGCGGTGATCGTGACGTATTACGGTCATGACCAGGCGGCTCTCTACCTCTGGGATCTGAAGGCGAGTTCCCATCCCTGGGTTCATCCCCTGGGATTTCAGTTCGCGGCGGGCGTTGCATTCCATCCTACGCGACCGCTGCTCGTCGCGAGATGCGTCCACGAGGCCGTGGTGATGGATGTGTATGAGCGTCGCGTCCTGAGGACGTTCAACGACGACCGTCATTACGTGAGCAACCTCGACTTCAGCCCGGATGGGGAGTTGATGGTCTCCTCCAGTGACACCCATGGCTTCGCGCTCTACCACTTCGATACCGGTGAGGTGCTGTTCAGCCACTCGGACGACAGTGAGCTCACTACAGGTGACGCGGTCTTCTCACCCGATGGCCACTTCATCGCCTGTGCCCAGGGTGACGGGACCGTGGGTCTGTGGGCTGTGGACCCCGGTTCTTGACGCTCCAAAACCAGACGTGCCATGAAACACCCTGAAGTGGCGGGAAGGCCACTTCGGGGGGGAAGCCATGGACTTCCGTCGTAACAATTTCCTCTGGTTCGTCTTCGTCACGACCGTCTTGCTGCTTCGCGCGGGGAACACCGTGGGGGCCGGGGTCTTCGCGACGGTGGCGCTCGCCGGAAGGTGGGCATACTTCCGGCTCACCCAGGGTCCCCCGCCGACGAGCGACACCCTGCTCGGTGCGTACGAAGCCCCGCCCCCGCCGCCCGCGGAAGAGGCGCTGAAGACGCAGTGGATCACGAAGCGCGAGCTGGGAATCCTCGCGGCGGTGGCGGTGGTCGGCGGCGTCCTCCACCTGACCCGCGACAAGGGCGGCTTCATCCATGTCGTGGGCAACAATCTCCTCGTGTTCGTGGATGACCAACAGCTGGAGCCACTCCATCGCGTCGATCGGCATCTCACGTATCGAATTCCCAGCGGCGCCCATCGCGTCGGGATCTACGACCCAGCGGTCGGCGGCAGCGGCCGTCGGTTGCAGGTCGATGTCCGCGAAGGCGAAGCCTTCATGCTCTCCACCAGCCCGGACCTGTGCATCGTGCAGGTCGACATGGCGACCTTGAAGTACGGCCAACCCTTGCGGAAGGACGAGGTCGCGCTTCCCGTGCTGGCACGCTTCACGGAGACCCTGACGCCAGTCCGCATCCCCCC